>JAIPDI010000059.1 GCA_021737785.1 Deltaproteobacteria bacterium | reverse complement strand
GGCGGCATCCCGAGCGTTGGTCCGGGAAGACTCGTAACTGGAATCCAATACCAACGGTGCGGCTGAATCCGCAGCTGAAGGACGAAATGAAAAAAGCTGCATAGTCACCTCGTCCGACAACTATCTTGACACGCGCCGGTTAGAGGATCAAATCAAACTCAATTTACTCGATTTTGTCAAGCGACTGCGATCTGCCGGTCTTAACCTCATCCATCTGGACACCGCAATCAATAATTGGTGTAAACCTCCAAGCACCGTCATCCACGCTCCTCAAAAGATAAAGCATTTTAGGATCCTTTTAGATGTTCTGGGTCTCAAGCATGGAAATGATGCGAATGAGACGAAAGGAGGCGTTAAATGGTGGCAAATAGCTTGGAACGAAATTCGTCGATCCCGAGGTGAGGCCATACAGGCTGGCTTTCAAGCGCATGATTTTATTGAAGAGAACCTTGTGGATGCTCTCAATCGGGCTATCCCTGTGATCAGTAAGCGAACCTCAGAGTCAAATGGGTTTCTTTTTGACATTTCTGTTGAAGGGGGGCATGAGGGAAAAGTTTATTTTCTCAAACTGCTCAATGTTGAGGAAGGATTCATGGTTCCCGACTTTCAGTTTAAGAAATTTATTGACGTCGATCTAATTGACCAATGGCGAGAATGATACCATCGTTCATGGATGACCGCACACCTCCGGGGGAACGTGACGTTTTCAATCTTCTGGCAGGAGGCCCGGATAGCTGGAGTGTAATACATTCTCTTGATCTTGCCCCGTGGAATCGGGGGCTACGTACAGAAATAGATTTTGTTGTTATTGTTCCAGACACAGGTATCCTCTGTATTGAGGTTAAATCGCATGAAAATATTTCATTTGATGGTCAAAGATGGTACCCAAATTCGATAACGCGGTCACCCTTTAAGCAGGCATCTGACTGCAGGCATACCTTCTATCGCAGGCTTAGGGAACTCGCACCGCAGTTCAAACGAATTCCAGTGGTTCATTGTTGCATTTTCCCTATGGCCAATTTTGACTTGTCACCAAACCTCTCCGTCCAACCATGGGAACTCATTGATTTACGGACGTTTCGGAATTTTAAAAGCAGCCAGGAGTTTTGTAGGGACTTGAAGGCCAGAATAATCAGAAGCGTATCAGCTGAAGTGAATCTGCAGCAGGTTGACCAACCATTAACTAAAGACCAAATTGGGTTAATTGTAAAACAGTGTGTTCCGGTACAGAGGTTTTGCCCAGATGGGCGTGAGGAAATCAGGCACCGGGAAGCGGAGATAGAAAGGCTATTGATAAATCAACAAAAGCCTGTTTTGCAGCTTGCAGAATGGAACGAACGCTTAATAGTAAGAGGTGGAGCTGGAACAGGAAAAACCCTGATTGCCATGGAGTTAGCCCGCCGTATCGCTGAGAATGGAAAACGTGTAGCCCTGTTGTGCTATAACCGACTTGTTGGAGAATGGATGAAAAGGAAGCTGGAACAAACAAGACCACCTCTTCCTAATCTTGTGGTAGGCCGTGTTATCAGCGTTTTGGCAGAAATGGCAGGCATTCGACATCCTCAAGCCCCAATGCAAGATTACTGGGAAACTACGTTGCCGCGAGAACTTGAAGAGAGAATAACAGACCCTGATTTCAGGGCAACAGCGTCCCTCGACTACCTTGTTCTCGATGAAGCCCAAGATATTCTTGCAAGGCCCACACTATGGCAATGCCTCCTGAATTTTCTTTCAGGTAATATGGAAGCAGGAGCCTTTTCGCTCTTCGGTGATTTTGATCACCAGGTTCTTCGGGCGAGGGAAAACCTGGAAAAGGCGATTATCCAACTTAATAAAGCCAGTCGTCCTGTTCAATGGAAACTGTCCATAAACTGCCGAAATTACAGGATCGTAGGAGATACTGCGGTTATGCTGGCTGGTCTGGGAGGCCACGTATATTCTGGGTACGCGCGCTCTGGTGGCAGTGTGGCCAATTATGACATCTACTTCTATCATGATTATGAAGACCAACTTAAGAAGATCGGAGAATATTTAAAACAATTTAGAGATTACGGATACAAAAAGTCCGAAATAACCCTATTATCATTTCGCTCTGATAATATGAGCGCCGCAATGCAACTGAGACAGAAGGGATTTGAAGTCCGTCCGGCATGGCAGTCAGGGGAATTTACATCATTTGCAAGTGTTCACTCCTACAAAGGCATGGAAAACAAGGTAATAATTCTTACTGATGTAGTTATAGAAAATCTGGAATTTCAGCGCGACCTCTTTTATACAGGCTTGACTCGGGCTATAGAATCAGTCCGCGTTTTGTGCGAAGACAGTTCTAAAGAGAGTATCCTGAAATGGCTCCAAGCTTGAGGTGAGACATGAGACAACGATCTGACGTTATTGGATGGATCCGCAGTGAAATTTTAGGCCCATCACGGCCGATTTCTGAACCAGACATTATTCAGTTCCAAGACCGAACCTTTATTGATCCAATCTCGTTTCGCCGCGGTCCAGTAGTGTGGGTCCCCGATTCTGAAAACGATGCGCAGGAAGTCCTGTATTACGAGCTCGAAACGCCACATCGAAAATACGGCGCAGGGCTGCTTCACCCTGCTTCCGCCCAAATAACTACCCCTCCTCCTGATCAAGCGGCTTTAGAAGCTACAGATACGTTAGGTGCTGAATTTCAAGAAGATGGAATCCAAGATGAGGAATCTATAGATTCGGATTCAGTGACCGAGGACGATGATGGGAACCAAGTTTCACAATCAGTTGATGCTGAAGGTACTTTTGATGATTTTGAGGTGACAAGCCCGGATATCAGGTATCCATCAACTATGGGCATATCTTTCTGTGTTCAAATGAAGCCAAGATGTCACATGGACGTTATGCTGCCTATAAGACGACGATTTGTTTGGCAGGATGAAGACGGGGTGCCTTTTTCCTTAAACGGCCGGTATGAACAATGTAAGCGCCGATGGGCTGATAGCAACGGCCGCGAAAGGGTGACACCGGTTTGGCGAAGAGTACCAGCTCTGCTGGATGGGACTTATGTGAGGATTGAATACCCCGAGATACTAAGTAAGCAGGTGATTAGGAAGGATGTTGTAATGCCAGAGGCTTCGCCAATACGTTTACAGGTGGAAGTATTGCCGCGTCAGTTGGGAGATCACGAACATCTCTGGCTATTGACAGTTGTTCTGCGAAATTCGACGGTTCCAACGGCAGACCAAATACCGCGGGAGGCGATTTTGTTTCAGTCATTTTTCGAAATCAAAATTGCTGGTGGCAAGATAGAGCCATATCCCGAGAGCCACCGTCCCTTTGAAAAACTCGATCCGGATGAACAATCACTGGCACTTCTTTATCGCGAATCAGCAACTTGGGGTATTGGTCATGGCTGTTCAGCAGGGTGGGACGCCGAGCCTGGAAAAGAACCTGCCACGGTTTATGCTGATGTAATGCCTGCGGTGGAATTGCCCAGCATGACCCCTGACATCGAGGTTGGCGGGAAACCTATTAAGATTACGATGAGGGCTATGGCAACACTTCCGGACGATTTGGAAAGCCCTGAATGGGAATCCTTGTACAACTTGGCAGAAGGCTACGAAGAATGGATCCGTGCTCGTCAAAATGAGACTGCTCAACTACCAGAGTATCTTGCTGCTGTAGCGAGCAGGCATTTGGTTGCTTGTGAAAAATGCCTCGAGAGGATAAATTCCGGCATAAGCATCCTAATTAGCGATCCGTATTCTCGTAAGGCGTTTCGATTGGCAAACCTAAGCATGCTCTTACAACAGATTTCAACCAAACAATTAGTCCGTCGTCCTCTCCACTGCAATTCGAATGTCCGATCTGTAACACCCAAAGGATATTATCAGTCTCCCTGGAGTATCTATGAAACGGGCGGAGAGGATAATGGCCGAATTGGTACATGGCGCGCATTCCAAATAGCATTTCTCCTGATGTCCCTGGCTGGTGTTCGAGAGGGCAATTCAATTGACCGTGAGATTGTTGACCTAATATGGTTTCCGACTGGAGGAGGGAAGACAGAGGCGTATCTCGCCGTCATGGCCTTCTATATGTTTCACGAGCGTCTTTTGATGAATTCTGAGAACAGCGAGCCTGAACGCGACGGTACAAATGTGCTAATGCGTTACACACTCAGGATGCTCACAACACAGCAGTTTCAGCGTGCCGCCAGCCTTATATGTGCGATGGAGCACCTTCGTCGCAATTCTGATTCCTGCGGCATTTTACCAATCCCTGGTCGGCGGTTTTCCCTCGGATTGTGGATTGGATCTGACGGATCGCCAAACAAAATAAAAATAGCCAGAAATGAGATTGCCAAATTCCGGCGAGGTGATATTGAAGGAAATCCGCTTGTTCTCACTGAATGCCCTTGGTGCAGAGCAGAAATTGGACGATATTCTGGCAATCGTCCCAGCTATATTTCCCGTAATCATTGGAAAATGGCGAGGACCAAGGGAATATCAGATAATGGCGATAATGGACCTTTACTGCACTGTCCTGATCCAGAATGTACGTTTGGGCAAGAAAATCCGGCAGATTGGCTACCTGTTGAGGTTATTGATGAACGGATCTATCAACATCCTCCATCTCTTGTCATAGCGACAGCGGACAAGCTGGCTATAGCTGCTTATCGACCGGAAGCCGGGTCTCTTTTTGGCAGATCAATTGTTGACGGGCAGGTCTTTTACGATTCTGTACCTCCTGGTTTGATTATCCAAGACGAATTGCACCTTATATCCGGTCCTCTTGGGACGATGTATGCTCTGTATGAAACTGTCTTTGAACGACTTTGTTCATATGAGAGTAACGAGATAACTACAAAACCAAAGATTATAGCATCTACTGCAACCGTAAGAGGCGCTGACGGCCAAGTCAAAGCATTATATGGACGAACCCGCTTCCAGTTGTTTCCGAGCCCGGGTTTGACAATGGGAGATTCCTTTTTTGGAAAATATGCAAGAGATGGTCATGAAAGGCTCCAAGATGGTAGGCTTTATCTTGGTATTCACGCAAGTGGATACGGATCAGTACTGACAACTCAGGTCCGCAGTTTCTCTGCGGCTTTATTCAGGTCATATGCTCTTGATCCTGCTATGCGCGATCCCTGGTGGTCTCTGGTAGCTTTTTATAACAGTATCAGGGAGCTTGGAGGCGCCAGAACTCTTTTCGATAGTGACATACGATCACGCTTGAAGTTTCTATTCAACCGGGAGGGCTTTGCGCAAGATGACCGGCGCAATCTACGGATTATCGAGGAACTCACAAGTCGCCTTTCCCAGGCTGAGATAGTTAAGATGCTGGATCGTCTGGCAGTGGCATATGATTCATCCTCCAACAGCCAGACTATAGATGCATGTCTTGCTTCAAATATAATTGAGGTTGGCATTGATATCGACCGCCTTTCTTTGATGAGCGTAGTTGGCCAGCCAAAGACTACAGCGACCTATATCCAAGTGACAGGGCGTGTGGGCCGCAGATGGTGGGAGCGGCCCGGTCTGGTTCTGATGATATATAATCCATCTAAAAGCCGAGACCGATCACATTTTGAACAGTTTCACAGTTACCACCGGCGTCTTTACGAACGGGTAGAGCCGACAACGTCAACACCATTTGCACTTTCTGCTATTCAACGAGGAGGTGACGGGGCGATGCTCACTTGGGCAAGACAACAAACCGATGCGTCTGTTCAAAACTGGGAATCCTATAAAGCACATGTTTTGGCATGTTATCAAATGCTTATAGACAGATGTAATGTCGTTCAGGCCCAAGAAAACCTGTCTGTGTCCTTGGCAGAACTGGAGCGGGTGCGAAATGGATTGCTATGGAAATGGAGGCAAAACCCTCAAGAATGGGAGGATTTCCCACCGAAACTGCATGGTGAATATCTTATGCTTTGGCCTGGCCAGTATGCAACAGCTGGCCAGAAGCGCCGAGGTGTGGTTGTGCCAAGCAGTATGCGACAGGTGGACAGAAGCGCTGAATTGGAGATAACTCAAGGATATGGGGATAGTGGAATAGACGAGGAATAGGCTTTAGGGATTATCTGATACCAGTTTCACTTATCAGACAGTTAGGCTTTGGGAGAGGTTAGCATGGGATACAAGCAAATTCGAATTGGTCAACTTATCGCGCCCTTCGGCCCAGGCAGTATATATACAGACCGCCGTGGAATCCCCCATGTTGTGGCAGGAATAGATCACTGGTTTATGCGTTGGGACGAGACAACGGGCGTTATGATCCAATGTTCAAACCGTGCCGAATTTGAGCGATTTGAGCCCCGTTTGTCTGCGATATTGCGCGTCGACCGCTTTTGCTCCCCACCGGATTATCGACATGTTTCAAGAGGAGAAATACCTCCACCGAATGCGAACCTGCATATCCCTGCTGTTCGATTTCCGAGGTGGTATCGTCATACAAGAACTGGCGAAATGCGTCGTTTTAACTTGGAGTCAGTTCGTCTACCCAAACCGACAGGGGGAGGACGGTGGCAGCCCGTTCGATTCATTGCGGTATGTTCTGCAGGGCATCTTTGTGAATTCCCCTGGAAGCAGTGGATAGGTTGCAATTGCGAGGGAGATGGCAGTCTTTTCCTGACGGATCGAGGTGGTTCAGAGCTCACCAGTATAAGAGTAGAATGTCGTTCTTGCCCACAAGGGTCCCCAGGCAGAAAAGGACGCCATCTTGGAGGTACGACCTTTAAACCGGATATCAGGAAAGGAGAGGAGAGCGCATTTCAAAAGGCAGGCATAAATTGTCCCGGCGACCGGCCTTGGCTGGGTGAAGGATCCAATGAACCAGATTGCCCCCACCCTCTTGTTGGCGCACTCATCAATCAGACAAATATATATTTCCCGCGGACCATCTCTGCTATCTCATTGCCAGATATTGAAATCCAGGATGAGGCCGTTTCGCTTTTGCGCATTGAGATTGAGCAGGATCCATCTACATTAGGTGTCGGCAGAACTTTATGGAACATGGGAAAACGCGGCAACACTGTAGCCATGGTCGCGGCTGGGTTAGATGAAAGAGGGGTTACGTATAACCATGAGCAGATAGAGGCTGCGTTGCAGAGTCTTTTTGAAGACGAACAGTGCAGTGCGCCTGCCGGGTCTGCGAAACCAGCGGCCCCTGAATCAGAACTCCTTGCATTCCGTCGTGCCGAGTTTAATATCATCCGAAATGAAATCAATGATCCCGAACACATCCCCGACCTGCGCGTTATTCAGGTCAGTGTTCCTCAAACAGTAACTTCTTGGATTTACCGCGTAAATCTTGTAGAGCGTCTCCGTGAGACAAGGGCTTTTTATGGCTTCGATCGGTTAGACACTGCTCCCGCCCCTTTGGTTGGCATGCCGCAAACGGCAACGAACCAACTATTCCGTGATCCGCCAAGACTTCCACAAGATCGTTGGCTGCCCGTTGTCGAAGTGTTCGGTGAAGGCATCTATATCGAATTAGATGAAAACCAAATTGCCATATGGCAAGCAGAGCAGGCTGCGTGGCTGGAGAATCGCCTAGATGACGGCTTTATAGTACGACTAGGGGGCATCTATCAAACCCTTCCTCCTCTTGGGGCAGCCAACCGTGCATGGGCCTCTAAATATTTATTGGTTCACACTATGGCACATGTTCTTATCAATCAATTTGTCTTCGAATGTGGATACAGTACAGCTTCTTTACGAGAGCGAATTTATGTTTCTACTGATGAGGAAGCCCCGATGGCTTCGCTTCTTATCTACACCGCTGCGGGCGATTCTGATGGGACCTTGGGTGGCCTTGTGCAACTCGGTCGTCCGGACCGTCTTGGTCAAATCATACATCGAGCGCTTAGCCGTGCATCTTGGTGTTCGGCCGACCCTGTATGCTCTGAGCATCTTGGAGGGCAGGGATCCAGACTTGTAAATCTCGCAGCCTGTCACGCTTGCGTCCTTTTGCCTGAAACATCCTGTGAAACGATTAACCACGGATTGGATCGGGGAATGCTGGTAGGTACCCCATACAGGCGAGAAGGTGGATTTATGTCAGCTTTGCTTACCGAGCTCTATTCCATTGTTTGAATAATGGTTTGATCGAGATTGTCTGCCCGTATTGCTCAAAGAGAAGCATATTAATAGCATCCTAATTGTCTTTACCCGATCATTCCGCTAAAGGCCGGAATCCAGTCTGCTTCTGGATGCCGGATTTAGTCCGGCATGATGAAAACATCCTTACTATTATGAGGCAGTTAATAATGGCGATGTTCATTCAGTTCGGCAAATGCTGCCAATGGAAAAGTTGTTATGGAATTTGAGCGGATTCCAGTGATAGATCTATTTGCAGGTCCAGGTGGGCTTGGGGAGGGCTTTTCCAAGTTTAATACAGATACCGGATTCGCCTTTGAAATCAAGCTTTCGATTGAAAAGGACCTTCATGCCCACACTACCCTAAGGTTGCGGAGGTTTTTCTGGCACTTTCGAGGAAAAAATGTGCCGGAAGAATATTATATGCATCTACGGGGGGAGATCACGTTGGAGCAGCTTTATAATCAATACCAACGTGAGGCTGAAATGGCAGAGGAGCAGGCTTGGCGGGCGGAACTGGGCGATGTTAATCCGGATGAAGTTGATAACCGGTTAAGAAATGCTATTGGAAATAGTCCTTTCTGGGTCCTGATCGGGGGCCCTCCATGCCAGGCGTATTCGACAGCTGGCAGATCAAGAAACAAGGGCGTCAAGAATTATGTTGCAGAAAATGACGACAGGCATTTCTTATATAGGGAATACCTGAGGATTATCGCCAGCCACTGGCCTTCCATTTTTGTTATGGAAAATGTCAGGGGCATTTTGTCTTCAAAAGTTAACGGCGACTTCATTTTTGAGAAGATTCTCAAAGACCTTGGAAATCCGGGTGCAACATACAGAAAGAATTCGCGTAAGAGAAAATACACATACAGGCTATTTTCACTCGCAAAGACGCCTGAGGCTGTAAATTCAGCAGGCCAGCCAAAATATGCAAGGCTTGATGATTTTGTTATTAGAAGCGAAGAATACGGAGTTCCTCAGGCACGCCACAGAGTGTTCTTGGTTGGGGTCAGGGAAGACATTGACACGCGAGGGGCATTGACTTTGGAAAAGCGCAGATCCGTTTCTACGAGGAGAGTTCTACACACCCTTCCAAGGCTGCGCAGCGGTTTTTCGAACGGTAAGGACAGCCCGGAAAGATGGCTCGAGTGGCTTCGAAAGATACGGCATGAAAAATGGCTGAAACGGATGAGCCAAGATGAAACCTCGAGTGAAATATATCAGGAAATCGTTGCTCAAACAGAATCGCTCCGCCGCCCACTTAAAGACAGAGGCTCCGAATTCGTCCGCTACAACGTCACTAGGACAGCATCGACCGAAAGCTATGTCGATGGGCGGCTTGGAGGTGTGTGTAACAGTAGCACTAGGTCTCATATGGATGAAGACCTGTACAGATATTTTTTTGCAGCCTGCTATACGAAAGTTAAGGGGTTCTCCCCTAACCTTTGTGAATTCCCCGAGGAACTTCTGCCTCTCCACAAGAACGCCAGCAAAGCTGCAAATGGAGAGACGAGGAGTGGAGATTTTTCAGATAGGTTCAGGGTTCAGGCAGCTTTTCGACCCGCAACAACTGTAATGAGCCACATTTCGAAAGATGGACACTATTATGTCCACTATGACCCCACCCAGTGCAGGAGTTTGACCGTTCGAGAAGCAGCAAGACTTCAGACTTTTCCGGACAACTATTTATTCTGTGGTCCACGAACTCAGCAATACATACAGGTAGGCAATGCTGTGCCACCTTTGCTCGCATACCAGATTGCGGAGATTGTATCTAAGATTTTATCAAAATGAACATGTTGTGAAATGGACAACTTAACTAAAGAGAAGCGCAGTTGGAATATGTCGCGGATCGGGGGCAAGAATACTAAGCCTGAGATAGTTGTTAGATCGATTCTGCACAGATGCGGATTTCGATTCCGAATCCACAGAAAAGATTTACCCGGAAAACCGGATATTGTTCTCCCGAAACATAAGACAGTAATTTTTGTTCACGGATGCTTCTGGCACAGACATGACGGATGCAAGTTCGCCTATAATCCAAAAAGTAGATTGTCATTCTGGCATGAAAAATTTGCAACGACCATTGAGCGTGACAGAGAACATGTAAGGCGGCTCAATGAGATGGGCTGGCGTGTTGAAGTCATTTGGGAATGCGAACTAAAAGACGAAGAGAAGCTTAGAGAAAGGTTAGTAAAGTTTTTGACCTAAACAAATCCCCATCATGGAATAGGGGACGCAACCGCCTTCTGACTTTATTGATTCGACCAGGTCGGATTAAGGATTGAAAAGGTGTCCCGAGACTCACGGAGCGGCTGTTGGCTTTTTGTGTGGCCTCAGGCAGTTATGGGCCACGGAAACGCTGTAAGGTTTTAAGGTTTCTTCGACTGAGCATGGGGCCAGATCGAGAGGATGGAATGGAGTCAGCCATGGAGTGTGAATCCCGGGAAGGGAAAACCCCGACCGACGCATGTGCGGAAAACCTCTGCGGCCCCCACAGTGGGGAGCATGGGGGACGTCTATGATTTTATGCTTTTCTTTGGGATAGGAAATTGGGGTGGAATAAGGGACGTAGTCGCTTGCTGACTTAATTGATTCGAGCAGGTCGGAATAAGGATTGAGAAGGTGTCCCGAAGCTGACGGAGCGACTGCTGGCTTTTTGTATGCGCTCAAGCCGTCAGTTGTCCGCAGGGTGATGGGATCGGGCTTTGGGGATGGGGATGAACACGTTGAATTCCCGGGAGAGGGCGGGTCCAATGGCCTCTCTGCAACACAGGCAGACATGACGCCCTTGCATGCGCTTGACCATATTCGCCAGTCGGTTAACGGTTCGACAGACCGAACGGCACGCGCCGGCATCGGGCAGTTTTTGACCCCCTGCCGCAATCGCCCAATTCATGGCTTCCCTCCCTGAAGGCGGACACCGGCATGAGAGGGCTGGGACTCCTCAACTGATCAAATGAACCTCTTATCTAAAAAGTCACGGCCAGGGAGGGACAATGGCTAAGAAAAACCAATTGATCCGCAACAGCACGGCTGAGTTCCTGATCTTTACGGGCCAAGCAGGAGAGCAGAGCATCGAAGCCCGGTACGAGGATGAAACCATCTGGCTGTCCCAGAAACTGATGGCGGCGCTTTTTGATGTTGACGTGCGAACCATCAATGAACATCTGAAGAACATATACGCACAGCAGGAACTAAGCCTGGAGTCAACTATCCGGAAATTCCGGATAGTTCAAAAAGAGGGGAAGCGGGATGTCGCCCGTGAGGTAGATTTCTATAACCTGGATGCAATTATTTCCGTGGGTTACCGGGTCAATTCCATTCGGGCTACGCAATTCAGGCAATGGGCTACACAGGTACTGCGTGAGTTTGCCATCAAGGGGTATGTGCTGGATAAGAAACGCATGGAAAACGGCACATTCCTCGGCGAAGACTATTACGAACGGCTGCTTGAGGAGATCCGGGAAATCCGCCTCAGCGAGCGCTTTCTCATATTAGTTCCATGGTCATTGAGGAGAAGGTCACAAAATATCCGGACAGGGCTGAGGCGGAACGCTCCTTCAACTATCCTTTTCAGGCCGTTGAGGAGGCCCTTTGTAATGCAGTATATCACCGATCCTATGAAATCCGGGAACCCGTTGAGGTGCGGGTGCTGCCGGATTCACTTACTGTGGGCAGCTTTCCAGGACCGGACCGGTCCATCCGGGATCAGGACATGCGCGAATTCCGTTTCCTTTCACGGCGCTATCGCAATCGCCGGGTGGGCGAGTTCTTGAAGGAACTCGAAATGACCGAAGGACGTGGAACCGGCATCCCGAAAATATTGGGCGAGATCAGAAAGAACAGATCTCCAGCGCCTTTATTCCACACGGATGATGACCGCACATTCTTTCTGGTGGAATTTCCTATTCATCCTGCTTTTGCCGACGTTTTGAAACCTGCCTCCGAAGTCACCATGGAAGTCACCATGGAAGTCACCATGGAAGTCAAACGACTTCTCGATATTATGACTGGTGAGCACTCCCGAAAGGAACTCCAAGAGGCGCTCAGTCTCAGGAATGCAGACCATTTCCGCAGGGCGTACCTCTTGTCAGCGATAGAGGCGGGAGCCGTGGAAATGACTTCTCCGGACAAACCGAAAAGCAGGTTCCAGAAATACCGGCTTACGGAAAAAGGCAAGACGTTGCGCAAGATACTGCATGAACCTGCGGGACGTCCATAAGAAACTAAATAAGTATTTGAAATGTTGGACGTTATGTTGCGAGTTTGAATTATGTTGGCGCGTAATGGGGGGGGCGGTACTTTTGTTGCGTTTTTCCAGGGCGCTATTCTCCTAAATTGAAAGCGAAAGGGACGGGGGAAGGGCTGACTGACCGGGATACACCCATGAACATCGACCAATCATAGGATCAGATCCCCTTCTCGCCAGGCGACTGGATTACCGATAAGAATAATCCCGGACAGCCAGGACAATACACTGGTAAGTGGCATAAAGCGGGACCACACATAATGGTGCAATTGGCCTGTCCAGGAGGGCGAATGTCCAACCGCCCCCTTGCCTGCCTGCAAGCCCTTGGGGAAAATAGCGTAGGTTCAATTAAAAACCGTCTCAGGGATGGGCACTTTGGAAAGCTGAGAGATCTGCAAAGGCTTGCTCGCAGTTGCCGAAAACATATTGGGAATGCGTAAGGTATGGCTGGTGGAGACATATTGAAAATCGTTTGTGCGGAGGGGGAGGGTCAAAAGATTGAATTCAAGGCCAAACCTTCCCATCTGGCCAGCGAGATGGTTGCTTTCGCCAATGCATCTGGCGGTTCCATCTTTGTCGGAATAACGGATGACGGACAGATTGTTGGCGTTGACGTTTCCAACCGTTTGAGAAGCCAGATACAGGATATCGCCAATAACTGTGATCCCAGGATATCCATCCGGTTGATTTCACATGGCCCAGTTATTGAGATTGTAGTCCCCGAAGGCAAAGACAAACCTTACTGCTGCAATGAGTGTTTCTTTTTGCGGATTGGTCCCAACTCCCAGCACCTCAGCAGAGATGAGATTCTCCGTTTTGCAATCAGAAGCGACAAAGTCCGCTTTGATGAACAGTTGGAACAGGGCACTGATTCAGAGGATGTTCTGGACCATGAGAAAATCGAAGACTTCCTGCGAATCCGTGGCCTGCCTGGATCGACCAGGGCCAGAGATCTCTTGATCAATTTGGGATTAGCCCAGAAACAGAAGAATCGGTTACTCTTGACACGGGCAGCCTTGTTATTTTTCGGCCTAAACCCTCAAGAATATTATCCCGAAACCTATGCAACCTGTGCCCTTTATTCTGATGAAACCCGTGCAAATGTGCTCGATCGACTTGATGCCGATGGGACTTTGGTGGAACAGTTCAACGGCGCCGTTGGATTTATTCGGAGGAACCTGCGAGTGGCTTACCGAATCGTGAAAGCAGGTCCGCGTGAGGAGTATCCCGAAATACCTGAAGCCGTGTATCGTGAAGCCGTTTTGAATGCATTGACGCACCGTGATTATTTTGCTGACACGACTCATATCTATATTCATATGCATCCGGGACGGATAGAGGTTAGCAATCCAGGCGGTCTTCCAGATGGACTGTCCCTGGAGGAGCTTGGAACACGCGCGGTTCCCCGTAACCGACTGATTGCCGACATATTCTATCGAATGGGTTATGTAGAGCGGCTCGGGAGTGGCATTTACCGGATGAGGGCCGAGCTGGCCGCTCGACATCTACCTGCACCTCGCTTTCTGCCGACAATAAATGCTTTCAGAGTTGAATTGTATTCTTCCTTTTTGACGTTGGGCATTCCCAGAAAAGACGCCGAAATCTGTCAGTGGCTCTCTCACAGAAAGCAGGCCTCCATCAGAGAATTTCTGGAGGCATTCTCTATTCCCAAGGCCACCATGAACAGACGCCTATCCAAGTTAGTAAGGGACGGATTGGTCAAGGTGCACGGTTCCGGCCGTGGAACCTATTATATCTTGGATTATGGACAAAACGTTTATGAGACCGACTGATACGATAAAAGATATATATATCAATTAGTTGAGAACAACATGAGACGATAATGGGACGGAAATCCGAAATAGATCCCCAGGGTTCTTTCACATTATTGGCAAATGGAAAGGGTATGAGGGAGTCCGGGACGTGGAGAGAATCCGGGACGTACCCAACTTGTAAACTTGAACGTTACGTTTTGCCAGGGCCTTGTTCTCCAGAACTGAATTCAAAGCCAAAGGGACGGGGGCGGGCCTGACTGACCGGGATACGCCCATGAACATCGACCAGTCATAGGATCAGATCCCCTTTTCGTCCGGCGATAGGGTTATCGACAAGAATAATCCCGGACAACCGGGACTGGCGCAAATGGACTATCCAGGTGGAACAAGGGCCACTCGTCACCCTGTTTGTCTCGGACCTAAGGGTGGTATTTGCCCGCCACCAATAGAGGATCATCTAAAAGCGGAACACGCTGGGAATCAAGCCTACAGAGGCCACAGATGTTCTGAGCCAATATCCTGCGTCTGTAAACAACACCCGGGATAGGGAGGTTGAATAGTGAAAAATGAAAGGGGAAGAAGTTTCTGGACCCCACTTCTGGCTGTCATACTGGGAGGTCTCGTTTCAATAGCGACCACTGCAATTCTCCAACTTTGGTTGATCCCTGCAAAGGAGTGGAAAGGGCATATCAGGGAACTCCAGGAGCAAAGGTTATCAAAACTGTACCAACCCCTAACGATAGCCACGCTCGACGGGCAGGCAACAATTGTTAGTGACGTTACCTTTTATCGAGTCTGGTCTATAATGAATGAGTATGGATATCTCGCACACCCTGAACTTATGGAAAAGTACCTCGCCTTCTTGAGACTTTGTGAATTTGCGGGATATGAGGATCTCAAAGAAGGAAGCTTCCATCAAAGGCCTCCACCTGACGAACTGGTGCTCGAAATCGTTAAGGAGAAACACTTCCCCCTCAAATATACCGCCGAACGACTTGAGAAACTGAACGTCAGCGCTAAGGAATTTCAGTCTGAACTCAAGAAGCGCTATAGGGAGGCTTACATAGACTTCACAAAGCGACTGCCGTGACGTGATGTGTCACGGATGGAATCGGCAAGGGAAAAGACGGAGGTTTCCAGGATTAAATGAACGAAAAGAATGAGTGCATACCGGACGCGGCGGTCTTGCTTAAACTGGCCAGGATGCGGATGCCGTTCGGCAAATATAAGGAGCGGCGGTTGATCGACCTCCCTGAGACTTATATGGTTTGGTTTGCCCGGAAAGGATTTCCGGCCGGACAACTGGGGGAAATGTTGCGCATGGTTTATGAGATCAAAATCAACGGTCTGGAATACCTTTTTGAGCCGTTGCGGAATCAATAAATGTTTTATAGTTTAAAAGAATCATAAGAATCCTGGTCGGACCGGGACAACCGGTGGAGGCCCTGAAAGTTCCACGACAAAGGAGAAACCATAATGAAACGCGTCAAGTTAATGATGGGTGCCGGCTGCATGATGATGACCGCCGGTCATCCGGAAGTTACCATTCCAGCCCTGACTGCCGCTCGATCTTCTGTTTGAGGGCGTTTTTCAGGACCGATTCCGTCCCATGAATGATGATCCGCTTCCTGGCCCGGGTGACCCCTGTATAGACGATCTCCCGGGTCAGGAGCCGGTGGGTGTCATCCTGCGGGAGCACCAGGAGTACATCGTCGAACTCCGAGCCCTGACTCTTATGAACGGTCATGGAAAAGGCCAGTTCCCAGGGGGGCAGCATATCCATGGAAAAGGCGATGTACGTTCCGAAACGGGGGAAAAAGGCCCGGTATGCCCCATCGCTGTTCCTGATCACCACGCCCACATCTCCGTTAAAAAGCGCCTTTGCATAATCGTTTCGGGTGATCATGATCACCGCCCCTCCAAAATACCCCCTTTCCATCCAGGCCGGCTCTCCGACCGCAGCCCCCAGGCGCCCGGCGATCTCTTGGTTAATGCCGTTGCACCCGTAGATGCCGTTTCTCACCAGTGACAGGATCCTTGCCTGTTCCACCCGCTCAAAGAGCCGACCCAGGATCTCCTTTCCCGAATCCGCGTGAAGGAGACTCCCCACCTCCATGCCGCCGGCCTCCGATGCCAGTCCTGTGTAATCCCTCCCGTCGTCATCCACCGGGCTCAGATAATGATGGTCCACCCAGAGTCGCAGGTGTTCTCTCCACGCCCTCACCCCCTCATCCGGGACCACGGCCCAACGGTCCGTTGCCAGGTGAAGGGCCGACGCAAAGGAAACAGGCGCATATTCCGGAAACATCCCCTGATTGATCTGTCCGGCCAAATGCAGCAGATTTTTTCCGGAACGATAAACCGTATCGAGGACGATCAGGCGATCCTTGAATCGCTCGGCCCGCGTGCCGTCGGGAATCATCTCGGCAAAAACGGCCCCCGCCTCTACGGACGGCAGCTGGTCCTTGTCCCCCAGAAAGATCAGCCGGGTCCTGGACGCGTCCACGGCCCTTAGAAACCGCTCCATCATGATCACGTCCACCATGGAGACCTCGTCGAGAATAATGACGGATGCGGGAAGGGGGTTGGTCTCGCCGTAGTAGAAGTCATGGTGCGCGCCGCGGTAACGCAGCAGCTTGTGAAGGGTGCTTCCTTTCAGATCCAGGAGTTCCCTCTCCCCCTCTCCAGGCGAGGAAATGGTGTTGATACTGCGTTGCACCGCTTCTGTCATCCGCTGTGCGGCCCGGCCCGTGGGCGCGCCCAGAAGGATCTCCCCGGCCCTGATCCCCGCCCGCAGGAGGCAGCGGAGGATGTTGACCATCAGGGAGGTCTTGCCGGTGCCCGGGCCGCCCGAGATAATCGCGAACTGCGATTTAAGCGACATCCGGAGGGCCTCCACCTGTTGCGCATCCCGCTCGATCGGCCTCCCCTCCTTTCCAACGCGGATAGCGTGCTCAGGGGAGTAAATCCCGTCAATAAAAGCGTCAATGTCGCTCTCCGGGATCCGGATCGACGGTTGTGCCTGCAGCAGGGCCTCCATCCTTTTTCTCAACATATGTTCATGGACATGGAACTTCTGAAAATAGAGGAGGCTTCTATTGCCGGTCGCAGACAAAACCAGCGGCAGATAGTCGTCGCTGTTTCTTGTGATGAGCGCCTTGTACATATCCTTTGACAGGCCGCTGAGAAAGGCGGTTGCCATTTTCCCTGCCTGCCCGGCCTCCAGGAATCTCATGAGACCGGCGCACAGGCGCTCTTCTTCAAGATCGATGCAGAGACTCCCCTCCTGCAGGGCCCTGAACAGGGTCATGAGCACGGCCGCAAGCGGCCCGTCCTCCTGGCATCCGCCCAGCTCCACCAGATCGCGGAGGGTCATATAGTCGATCAGGGGGAGCTCCAGTTTCCAGGATGCGGCATAGATATCCTGGATATCCGCCCCGGCGTCCTCCGCCGGTATGCCGAGGCCTGAGAGCCGTTCCAGCAGCTGCTGTGCTTCTCTGATCAATGGTTTCATGAAATTCCTTCAATGCGGCGCAAAGTATGATTGAGCTGGTAAGCTGTTAAGCTGTTGAGACCTACCTTCGCTAATCAGCGATGAACGATCCAAAAGCTCAAGGCTCGAAGCTCAAAGCTGAAAGCTCAAAGCTGAAAGCTGAAAGCTTACAAAAACTCAACAAACCCGATGAACTCAACAAACCCAACGAACCCACATCTAGCCGGCATGCAGCATCCCGTGCGTCTCTTTCTCAAGCCGCTCCAGGGGCCCCAGTTGATCGGCCGGGATATGATAGATGCCCTCTCCCCCGGCCCCGCCCATGCCCCGCAGGTAGAAATAGAACACGCCCCCCCAGTGCGCTTCCGGAATAAACCGATCTTCCAGGGTCTGCCGCAGCCAGCGCAATGCAGCAATGGCATACAGCCTGCACTGGAGGTGATAGTCTGACTCGGCCATGCTCCTGGCCATCGATTCCTGGCCGTAACCGGTTTCAAGATAGTTGGATTTCCAGTCCGCCACATAGTACCGCCCGTCTTTTCTGAAGATCAGGTCCACAAAGCCCCGAATCAATCGATCCGGTCCTTTACTTCCCGTAACCGGTCCGGGCCGGTCAGGCAGGAGAGGATACGCATAGTAAAACGCCGCCTCATGAAGGCGATCTTCGGTCTTGAGCCGGGCAAGGGTAAACCCGTCGCAAAACAACGGAATGGGCGTTGTCAGCGTATTCCAGAGGATTCTGCAGACCGCCTCCTCCCATCGCCCATCCACCCGATAGGCCGCCATCTGCCTGGAAATGATCTCCCGGGTGCCGGGGTCTTCCATGAGACAGCCGGCGGGATCCGTGTGCCCGTCCCCGGATCTCAACGCCACGCCGTAATCCATCTGTTCCAGTATCCCGTGAAACATCAGACCGACATCGGTCCCGCCGGGGATCTCATTGGACCGGTCCGTCTCAGACAGAGGTCCCATGTCCGGGGCGCCCAGGGGCTCGTCATCCTCTTTTCCCGATTGATCCGGATGAAAGGCCGCTTCTCCGGCCGGGATGCGGTCCGCCATCCCCTTTTCCTGGTGAAGGCGCGAAAAGGAATCCACCCGGGTCCGTCTTTGTGCATAGCTCTCCGGGATGACCAGATCTTCGAACCCCACTGCAACAGGGGCCGTCTCCTTCTGCCCGGCAATGTCGATCCGATCCGCGATCGTCACGCCGGCGGCGGAATGTTCGGCCGTCAACCAGAGCACATCCTTATCTCCGGCGTCTCTGGGAAACGCCGCTGTCAGGGCCGGAGAGAGAAGCGTGCATACCGGGCCGAGCCAGGAGGCGCTGTTTTTATAGGTATAGAACGGCAGGTAGAGCTTGAACTGCGCACGGGTGGCGGCCACATAGTAGAGCCGCTTGTCCTCATCCGCCTTTTCAGCCTCGTATTTTCCGGCGGCCCCGGATTTTCCCAGGTCCATGATCCGCGTGATCTTGGGAGAGGGGTCGCGGTCCTCCATACGGTGATAGGTATGATATGCTTCCTGGTGAGCGGGCGGCTGGGTCAACCCGCCGGCCACAAAGACCACGGGAAACTGAAGCCCCTTGCTCACATGCATGGTCATGATCTGGACCTTGCCTGACTCGGTCTCTATCTGGTGGATATCCACCCCTTCATCCGCGTCCCAGGAGGCATTTCGATGGAGGTCCAGGAGGGCGGACAATCCCCTGAAATCGAGGTTCTTCCGATAGGCCGTCTCTTTCAGGTATTCGAAGATCTGCCGGTAATTGGTATATTTCCGGTCCCACCCGGCCTTGCCTGCACCACGGGCCAGGAGACCCGAATCTTCCATGAGGGACTGGAACAGATACCCCCATCTGCGCGTCACGGCGTATCCGTTCCACCTGAAGAGGATCTGTTTGATCGGGTGAGTGGGCGGGATCTCCTCATAGGCATAGAGATCCTGTACCTGCCGTTCGAAAAACGGGGTCAACAATCCCTTTTTAACGGCCGAACCGTCTCCGGGATCCAGAATGGCATGGAAGATCAGCCGGGTATACACCGCCTCATCAGAGGCAAAGAGCCCGGGTTTTTTATAAAAGGCGTAAAGGATATTTCTTCTTTTCAGCTCATCTTCCAGAAAAGGCACATCCGATCTTCCCCGCACCAGGATGGCCATATCCCCGAAACCGATGGGCCGCTCCCCCTGGCCCCTTTCCCTGATCCGGATATCAGATCCCGCGAGATGCTGAATCTCCCTTGCCACGAATCGTGCAAGTCGAAGCTTGGCCGGCTTTGGAGACGGTGAAAGACTGAGATCGACGATGGTCAGGACGGGACGGCCGGAGGGATCCGCGACCATCTCTGCGCAGGCGTCTGCCGGGTCCGGGGACCTTGTCTCCTGATATCCGATATCAAACGGGCCGGCCGCGGACTGGGGCATGAACCATGCGTCCCGGCAGAACAGCCTGTTGAATGCCGTGATCAATCCGGGCTGGGAGCGCCAGTTGACGGCGAGGGAATAGGCCCCTCCCCTCCCCTTCCCTGCAAGTCCTTCCATCTCTATTTTTGCACACAGATAGGCATAAACGTCGGCGCCGCGAAAGGCATAGATGGCCTGCTTGGGGTCGCCGATCACAAAGAGCCGGTTTCCGGAGGCAACCGGGCTGTCGATGAAGATTCTCTTGAATATCCGCCACTGAACAGGATCCGTGTCCTGGAATTCATCGATAAAGGCCACCTTGAACCGGTCCCGGAGCCGGGTCAGCAGATCGGCCGCGGCTTGGTCATACAGGGCCGTTTCCACAAGACGCAGCATATCGGAATAGCTGATCCAGCCGTGGGCCTCCTTTGTCAGGGCGAGGTCGGCCTGAAGTCGATGAACACTCTCCACTGCCAGGCAAAAGCGAAGGTCTCTTAACCGTTGACTCAGCGCTTCCAGCCCCTCTCTCACAGGGATGAGCTCAGCACACACATGGAGGTTGGCCCCCCCTTTGTTCCATTTTTCAGGGATGAGGCAGTCCAGGCCTTTTCTTCCGCTGGAGCCGGCCTCCTGTATCTGCACCATTACCGCGGAAAAAGAACAACAATCGAAGACCCCTTCCTTTCCCCCGCAAAAATGCGTTTCAATGGGGACAACGATCTTACCGAGAATGTTCTTTTTTGCAGCGGCATTGAAATTCAATTGTCCATATCTATCGGAAAACCCCGGCGCGATCAGGGATCTCACGTACATCCAGGCCGAGGCGATCTCCTCTTTGATCCGCTTGAAATCCCTTCCCCCCAAATCGGGAAGGAGTTTGTCTCCCGCCTGTTGGTTCAGCATCTTTGCCAGGGTGGTGACGGTCTTTAGAAAATCATCCTTCTTTTCATGGAACCGGGACAGCTCAAGTAATTCCTCCAGCTCCTCCCCATAGATTTCAGGCCAGTCTTTTCGCATCTGTTCTTTGAGAAGCGTCTCATAAAGAGGGCCGTCCTGGATCACCTCGCTCTGAAAGGGGGTGCTGTTCTCAAAGGCAAAGTCCCTGAGGAGGCCCTGGCAGAATCCGTGAATGGTATGGATGGCGGCCCTGTCGAATTCGTCTACGCAAAGTCGAAGCTTCTTGTGCGCGGCCGGGTCGAGATCCGGATCGCTCAGGATTTCTTCAAGCTTTCTCCGTATGCGGACTTTCAGTTCAGAGGCCGCCTTTTCCGTAAATGTGACCATGAGGATGTTTTCCAGCGCCACATCCTCCTGTTCCCTCAGGAGCCGTACCACCAGATTCTCGATGGTGTAGGTCTTGCCGGTCCCGGCAGAGGCCTCGATAAGCCCGTGCCGCCCCAGATGGATCCGGTGAATGTCATGGACGGGCTGGTAGGTCATGGCTGTTTCCGGACCTCGTGTTGAAAAAAGATCCTGAACCGTTCCCTGGCCCTGTCAAGGGCATCCTCGGGGATGCAGGGATCGGCGAGCCGCACCAGAAAGGCCGTTTCTTCGGAATACGCCTCCCGGAGCTGGGCATAAAATGTCTCCCGGTCCCCCGCTTCCATCTCATGGTCCGCCATCAGATGGGGTTTGACGGTCTGGGAGGTGATCGCCTCAAACGGGAGCCACGCCGGCCTTTTCCGGTCCAGATACGCTGACGCCAGAAGGGTCAGATAGGCCCCGGCAGCATCCGGCGCCAGGCAATAGGTCCAGGCCTTCAGGGTTTCCCTGTAAGCCACGTGAAAGGTAATGTCCGCACCCCCCAGCTTCCGGCGGCCGCTTTGGGTGGACAGACAACAGAGCCAGGAGAGGAGCGGCTCCAGGATGTATCTGTCCGGCACGGCGCCAGGTTTCCTTCCGGAACCGGTCAGCACCAGGGCATGCCACTTTGCTTCCGGGTCTTTCCAGACCCAGGGGAGTTGTCCGTGGACCTCCACCGCGGTCTGCAGGGTCTTCACCGGATCATCCGCAACATCGACCATGAGACGCAACGGCTCAAATCGCTCCACAGGGAGCCGGTTGTCCAAAGAGATGCTTTCGCCGGTCCCTTCACCCACAAAGAAGGCCCGGTATGGTTCTTCCGCTGATGCCATCTCTGCCATAAGCCGGCTCAGGGGACCGGCCCTCATAAAAACGTCCTCTTTGAGGGCCTTCCTGTCCAGTCGGGCAAAGGCCCCCTCCGGGGTCGCGCTCCTTCTGCGCAGGTCTTCATACACCCGGTCGCAGAGTTCGTCCAGGGGGTGGAGATCCGTCATTGGGACCCCTGAGGCGGCGAACCTGTCCAGCCAGAGCCTGAGAGGGGCCATTCTGAGATGATACGCCAGAGGGAATTCAGAATAAAAGGGTTCATCCTCCTTCAAGGCCGTCTCCCGAAGGGACGCCTCTTCCTCGGTTATGCCCAGATGCCTTTTGAGGCACTGAGACACCGGATCCTCCAGGAACATTCTCAAATGCCTGGCAATGATTTTTTCAACCGCCCTGTCCCCCTTTCGGGAGTGTTCGCCATCCACGCCGAAGTCGGGAAAACAGGCCTGAAGACGTTGTCTCAAGGCATCGGGCACGGTTTCCGCCGCAGCCTTCCACAGATCATTCTCCTGATAACAGGCGATCCTGTCGGCCAGGGAATAATTGACCAGGACGTCGGATACAGGATCAACGGCGTCCATTGAAACATACCGTTGGCTGGTCCCCTTGAGCGGGACCTCGGTCACCCGAAACCGCTCCCCCTGGAGCAGGATCTCCTCCTCCACATATCTGCGCAACTGATTCACCACGGAGCAGGGCTGCATCACGCGATCCTTTTGCAGGTCCCTGGCCACATAGCCGATATAGAGCTTGTCGCGCACAGAGAGAAGCATCTCCAGAAACAGATAGCGGTTGCGCTCGGGGAGGCTGACATCCCCGATCCGTCTTTTCCGAAGACGGAGGTCCAGAGACGACGCGTCCGCCCGTCCGGGAAACGCCCCCTCTTCCATGCCCAGGACATAGACCACCCTGAAGGGGATCGGCCGCATCGGCTGGAGGGCCGAGATGGTGACCCCGTCGGTCAGGTAATCCCCGTAACCACCCGAGATGGATCCGAGGCGCGACGTGACGAATTCCCGGATGATCTTAATGTCCAGGTCCGGTTCCGCCCCCTCTTCCCCGGAGTTCCCTGTCCGGAGCGAATCATATATCTTCAGGTCCTCGAATGCCACTGCCAGCGACGAGCGCACCGCGGATTCCCCCCGCAGATCCGGCGGGACCCTCAGGAGTTCATCGCAGACCTTCTGAAACCGCTCGGCCCATTCCCCTCCCGAGCCACGCAATCCCGCCAGCCCGGTCACGCAGCGATACAGCCGTTCGATCACCAGAGAAAATTTTTCCACCAGGTCCGTGTCCCCGGTATGGATATCCTGAAAGGGCACCCGGCCGTGAAACGATCCAAAACCGGGGTCCGGCCCCTCATGGAACCCACCTTCTTCAGGGGCGGCAAGTATCCTCGACAGGCGCAGCCTCTGAAGCCCCTGTTTCCAGGTGTAGGCGTCATTGGCCGGATACCCCCTTCTTGCCTTGTGCGATGTATCGAAGCTGTGAAAAATATTCAGATCGTCGGCCCAGCCGGACCATATGGAGACGTCTTCAAAGCGGATCCCCCACCGGTTCATGAAACAGGGATTCAATAAGAGATCAAAGACCTCTTTTCGCGAAAACCGTCCTGCGGCCAGGTCGAGGATCCCTGTCACGGCCTGACCATAGACGCTTTCGATATCCGCCCGCGAGTCCACCAGGTTATACACCACCCGCCGGGGCCTCCGGTTGAAGACCGAATCAATGGCCGGTTTGTAGGCCGACATATCGGGAACGAAAACGGCCATATCGGTGAGCTGAAGCCGGGGATCCGCTTCCAGGTTATGGAGGATGCTGTTGTAGACGGTCTCCACCTCCCGGTATATGCCCGGGCAGGCCATTATCTGGAGGGATTGGTCCTGAGGCCGCCGATCCCCGGCCTCCTTTTCAGTGGAGAGGGTGAGGATGCGGTGCTGAACCGCTTCGAGCACGCTGGAAGGGGCGGAAGCCTTTGTAAAGCAGGCGCTGAAATCATAATCCGTGAGTTGGCACAACAGACGGATGTGTTCCCTTCCGGGTTTGCCCCAGAGGGCCAGGAGTTCGTTTTCCTCTTCCTCCAGGAGTTCCCCCACGCTGTGCTCCTCCCGGGTAATCTCAAGTTTTCTCACTGCACGCCGCTGGATCCATTTCTTCTCCTGGGGCGTCCGGATGTCTTCCCAGAATTCCCGGCAGGGGTTCAGGCTGTAGATATAAATCGCGTAGTGGTCCTTCAAACGGCCGATCAGTCTCAGATGGAAGGGAGATACCTGGGAGAGGCCGAACAGATGGACGAATTTTTCGGGTGAAGACGCGCCCGGCTCCCCGCCTGTCTCAGCCAGCACCTCGTCGGCATATTCGCCCAGGGAAAGGAGGCGTTTTCGGGATGCCTGAACATATCGCGCCCTTGACTCTCTCATCCTAAGATAAAGCCCCTGCTGGCATTGCTCCATCCCTTCAGGCCGGTATTCCCGGTCACGCCACTGCTCCAGCATGTCGAAACGATGGAACTGATAGGCCTCAAACAGCCCTGCCATCCGCTCGGTGAACTGCCAGAGCTTCACCGCATAATCGGGTCCTCTTCCGCCGTCCGGATCCCGGAGGTACTTGTTCAGGGGCCTCAGGGAGGGCTCATCTCCCTTCAGGCCCATCAATTCCCGCAACAGGAACATCTTCGCATGGCCGCTGTCCATCATCTCCAATCGCTCGGCCCGGGGGTCGAGCCGGGCCAGCAGGTCCCACAACCCGAACTCCAGATACCGGAAATCCACATTCATGAATACCGGCTGCTTGGCCGCAAAGGTCAGTTGCAGCCACTTCATCAGATTCTGATTGGGCACAATGGTGAGAGGACCTTCGAGGATGTTCTCTTTCAGCCGATTTTCAAGACGGACGATCTCCGCGAACTTTTCCGCCAGTATTTCAAGCCGGTTGCTGAAGTAGAGGTGAATCGCCACAAAGAGACCCCGTGAGAAGTAAGAATTATGAAGTATGAATTATGAAGTATGAAAGTATGAAGTGGGGAGTGGGGAGTAAGGAGCCGGGAGCGGTCGGGATTTCCGGATTCCTGGATGCCTTATTCAGCCTCCTCATGCCCCAGGAGGATCATCCGCTCTTTGGCCGCGGCCTTGCGCTCGGCTTCCCAGAGGTCCCACTCCTTTTTCAGGCGGGCCAGCTCTGTTTTTACGCCGATGGCCTCGGCGTCTTCATCCCGGCCTGCGCCTTGGATGGCGGCCAGGCGGTCCTTGAGCGGCCGGACCTGATCCTTGATGGCCCGCATGGCGGCCAGGGCCTTCTGCTCTCTCGGTGTGGGGACCTCCAGCTGTCCCGGGCAGGTCCGGTCGAGATCCTCCATCAATGGAAACAGATGATCACGCGGTTCCTCTTTTATTGATTTCTCATTCATTCTTCCGGTCCTCCCAAAGGGGATTGGGCAAAACGCCTCACGGCGTCACTGCGAACAGGGATTGACGTCTCGGCGCAACCGGCATCCCCTCCTCAAATCGCACTGTGCCCTTGAGGGCGTGTCATTCTCCCCCTGCCTACGATGCAAATCCCTCTTCAGGGATGTCCATCACCGACATGTCCTTGCTCTTGATCGCCCTGGCCGCGGCCCCTGCCTCAGGAAGGATGTTTTTGATGAAATATCTCGCGCTGAAGACCTTGCCCGCATAAAAGGCCGCATCCTTGCTCCCCTTTATAAACGCCTCCCATGCGGCCCGGTCCGTTGGCGCCACGCCCTTTTCCCGGCTCAGCGCATCCAGTTTCTCGTTTGCCACCCCCGCCTCCCACAGCAGTAACCATCCGGATATCACCTTGCCCATCATCATGAGGAACGGATAGGCATGGTTGACAGGAGTGAGAAAGTCTTTCTGGCCCGCACACTGGGCAAAGAAAAACCCGGTCTCGCCCAGGGTGCCGACCGCCTGCTGCACATCCTCTGCAAGGTCCTTCAGTTCAGGCACGTCCCGGTATCGGGCGATGGTCTGGTTCATCTCTGCGATCAGGTTCATGAAATAGGCCCCGTTCTTCTGGCCCAGCTTCCGGCCCACAAGATCCAGGGCCTGAATGCCGTTGGCCCCTTCATAGATGGAGGCGATCTTCTCATCGCGCAGGAACTGCTCCACCGGATATTCCGAGCAGTATCCGTAACCGCCGTAGACCTGGATCGCCGTCTCGGTGACCCGGAAGCCGATGTCGGAATTGTACGCCTTGCAGATGGGCGTCAACACCTCCACCATCCCCCGCCATTTGTCCTTTTGGGTCTCGTCAGTCTCGATCTCGGCCCGGTCCCCGCACAAGGCCGTGTAATAGAGAAGCGCCCGCATACCCTCCACGTTGGATTTCATCCAGAGGAGCATCCGCCGCACATCCGGATGCTGTATGATCGGGACACGCGGGGCCGAAGGGTCCTTGAAATGACGGATGGAAGACCCCTGGATCCGCTCCCTGGCATACTGGAGCGCATGGAGATAGGCGATGGAGCCGCTGGTCACCCCCTGCATGCCCACGCCGATGCGGGCCTCGTTCATCATCTGGAACATGATCTTCATGCCCTGACGCTCTTCCCCCAGCAACTCTGCATAACAGTCGCCGTGATCACCGAAGTTGAGCAGACAGGTGGCGCTCCCATGGATCCCCATCTTCTGTTCGATCTTGGCCACCTCATAGTCGTTGCGCCGGCCGAGGGTGCCGTCGTCGTTGACCAGGTATTTGGGCACCAGGAAGATGGAGAGCCCCTTTGTGCCCGGCGCGTCCCCTTCGATCCTTGCCAGAAGCGGGTGAATGATGTTTTCGGTGAGGTCATGGTCGCCCGAGGAGATGAATATCTTGGTCCCCTGTATCCGGTAGGTCCCGTCGGGCTGACGAACGGCCCGGGCGGCCGAGTTGCCCACATCGGTCCCGGCGTTGGGCTCGGTCAGACACATGGTGCCCCCCCATTCGCCGGCCACCATCCTTTCCAGATACCGCTTCTTCTGCTCGTCCGTTCCATAGGACTCGATGAGGCGGGCGGCCCCTTCGGAGAGGCCGGGGTAGGCAAAAAAAGCGAAGTTGTGGACAAACCAGTCCTTGACCGCCAGGGAGGCGATGTGGGGAAGACCCTGTCCTCCCGACTCCGGCAGAAACCCCATGGCCCCCCAGCCCCCCTCGCAGTAGAGGCGGTAGCAGCGGCGAAAGGCCTCAGGCACGTGCACCTGCCCGTTTTCGAGCCTGCACCCTTCCCTGTCCCCCGCCTTGAGGGTCGGGAAGATCTCGTTTACGGCGAATTTGCGCGCCTCCTCCAGGATCATATCCAGCATCTCCCTTGAAAACTCCGCAAATTTCGGCGCGTCAAACAGCCTCTCCACGTCCAGCATCTCGTACAACAAAAACCGCTGATCCCGTTCGTCCAGAATGAGATTTGCCATAACCGTCCGTCTCCTTGTGTTGGTTTTTAAATCCCGGCCATCATAATGGGAGGGAGTCCAGGCTGTCAATGCCGTTCTTCCTG
>JAIPDI010000058.1 GCA_021737785.1 Deltaproteobacteria bacterium | reverse complement strand
GATGCCCGGAGACAATGTATCGATGGAGGTTGCCCTGATTACGCCGATAGCAATGGAGAAGGAGTTGCGGTTTGCCATTCGCGAGGGTGGCAGGACCGTTGGCGCGGGCGTTATCAGTGAGATTATCGAGTAAGGGAGAACGGTATGATAACCAACCAGAAGATTCGGATTCGATTAAAGGCCTATGACCATAAGCTATTGGACCAGTCTGCCATGGAGATTGTTGAAACGGCCAAGGAGACGGGCGCCAGGGTAGCCGGGCCTATTCCGCTCCCTACAATCATAAATAAATATTGTGTTCTCAGATCCCCCCATGTGGACAAGAAGTCGAGAGAGCAGTTCGAGATAAGAACACACAAGCGGTTACTGGATATATTGGAACCCACCCAGCAGACGGTAGACTCTCTCATGAAGCTTGATCTGGCGGCAGGGGTGGATGTGGAGATCAAACTATAGCGTTTCCAGATAATCGGGAACGATTACAGTGCAAGGTTCGTTTGGAGTTAAGTCACCATGATCAAAAAGCTTTTTGGCAAAAAAATCGGTATGACGAGTTACTTCCTCGAGGAGGGAAAAAGCGTGCCGGCAACGGTGCTGAAGATTGGACCTTGCGTGGTGGTACAGAAAAAGACCCGTGAAAAGGAGGGCTATAACGCCCTCCAGATCGGTTTCGGTCCTAAAAAAGAGAGCCGTGTAAACAAGCCCCTAAAGGGCCATTTCAAGGCGGTGGGAGACCGGTATTTCAGTCAATTGAGAGAGGTCAAAGTGGATGATCCGGAGGCCTTTCAATTGGGGGACGAAATCAGATCCGACATCTTCACTATCGGTGAATCCGTCCATGTGCGAGGGATCAGCAAGGGAAGGGGGTTCAGCGGGGTTATGAAGAGATGGGGATTTTCCGGAGGAAAGGCGACTCACGGGTCCCGGTCGCACAGAATCCCGGGATCCATAGGCGCCTGTGCAACCCCCGGAAAAGTTCAAAAAGGGAGGAAAATGCCGGGCAGGATGGGGAACCAGAATGTCACCATCAAAAATCTACAGGTTATTGATGTGCGACCGGAGATGGACCTGGTCTTGGTCAGGGGGGCGGTTCCCGGAACAACCAACAGTTTTCTTGAGATCTGGAAGGCCGGTGCCGGCAGCTGAGGCTGCGAATGCCTTCCGGTGGCGCATGGATTTGCAATCCTCAAGCTGAGGTGGATATATGACTGTGGCGGATGTATATAATCTTCAAAACGAAAAGGTTTCGGAAATTGAACTGAAGGATGAGGTGTTTGCCGTCCCTATAAAAAAGCATGTCCTCCACCAGGTGGTGGTGGGCCAGCTTTCAGGGCGAAGGGCCGGGACAGCCGCCACAAAGGGCCGGTCGGATGTCAAGAGTTCCGGAAGCAAGCTCTGGCGACAAAAAGGTACCGGCCGAGCCAGGGTCGGCGGGGCCGCGTCCCCGACTAGAAAGGGGGGCGGCGTGGCCTTTGGTCCTTCCCCTCGAGACTATTCACAGAAGATATCCAAGAAGGTGAGAAAATCGGCACTGCGCATGGCCCTGACCGATAAGGTTCAAGACAATCACCTGATTGTTGTTGAGAACTTCAGCCTTCCGGAAATCAAGACAAAGAAATTCGTGGAAACCCTGAGGCGGTTTGATGTCAGGAAGGCCCTGATCGTAACGGGCGAAAAGTCGGAAAACCTGGAGAAGTCCTCTAAAAACGTCCCTCAAGTAAAGGTGATGCGGTATGAGGGCTTGAATGTGTACGACCTGTTGAGATATGATCATCTATTTATCGAACAGCCCGCAGTACGGAAGATAGAGGAGGCATTGGTTTCATAGTGGATATCTATCAAGTCATCAAAGAGCCGCACATTACCGAAAAGGCCAATCTACAGAAAAGCGACACCAATCAGATCACCTTCAATGTGCACAGGGGCGCCAATAAGATAGAAATCAGGCAGGCTGTGGAGATCCTCCTCAAGACCAAGGTCCTGGATGTCAGGACAATGAATGTAAGGGGAAAACGCCGACGAATGGGAAAGACGACGGGGAGGCGACCCCACTGGAAAAAGGCGATCGTGAAACTGGCGCCCGGTCAAAACATAGAATTCTTTGAGGGGATGTAAGGTCCTTCGGTAGCTATCGGACACGTCAAATATGCAGACAGCCGTGGCCTATGCTGAAAGATATTCGTGCTGGAAGTGATACGCAGGTAAAGGACTCAGTAATAATTCTGGTGTAACGAAGCGGAGCAAAAAATGGGCATCAAACCTCACAAACCGACCTCGCCGGGAAGAAGATTTCAGACCTCTTCCGAGTTTGAGGAGATCACAAAACAGAAGCCCGAAAAGAGCCTTCTCAGGCCGTTGCTGAATAGGGGCGGCAGGAATTCGAACGGCCGCATCAGCGTTCGGCACAGGGGTGGAGGGCATAAGCGCGCGTACCGGCTGATAGATTTTAAGCGGGACAAAGACGGGATACCGGCAATAGTGGCATCTATCGAGTACGATCCGAACCGGTCTGCCAATATCGCCCTCCTCCACTATGTGGACGGAGAAAAGCGGTACATCCTGGCCCCTAACCGGATTCAGACGGGGGACCGGGTCCTGTCCGGAAAGGGTGCGGAAATCAGAAACGGCAATACCCTTCCCCTCCGGGATATCCCCCTGGGGACACATATCCACAATATCGAACTGAGCATCGGACATGGCGGTCAACTGGCGAGAAGCGCAGGGAGTTATTGCCAGTTAATGGCCAAGGAGGGGAAATATGCGCAGGTTAAGCTTCCCTCCGGAGAAGTTCGGATGGTGTTGCAGGATTGCAGGGCGACGATCGGGCAGGTAGGCAACCTGGACCATGAAAACATATCTATCGGCAAGGCAGGCAGGAATCGGTGGTTGAGAAAACGGCCTCGCGTGAGGGGCGTTGCCATGAATCCGGTGGATCATCCCCATGGGGGCGGCGAAGGAAAATCCTCCGGCGGAAGGCATCCTGTGACGCCGTGGGGGGTTCCGACCAAGGGGTACAGGACCCGGATCAGAAAAGAGAGTGACCGGCTTATTGTCAAACGCCGAACCAAATAGGGTGTATGGGTGGAGTATGTACGGGGAGAACCCGTCATCATCAAGATCATTAAGAATGTAGGATGCAGCAGGAGAAGAGATTTTGCCGAGATCTATTAAAAAGGGACCGTTTGTGGATGACCACCTACTTAAGAAGGTAGAAACGGCAAGTGATACGGGCAGGCGGCAGATCATAAAGACGTGGTCTCGCAGATCCACGATCCTTCCCGATTTTGTCGGGCTTACGTTTGCCGTTCACAACGGCAAGAAGTTTCTGCCGGTGTTTGTCTCGGAGGACATGGTCGGCCACAAATTGGGTGAATTTTCTCCTACAAGGACCTTCTATGGGCATGCAGGAGATAAAAAATCGAAGTTGAAAGGGAAGCAGAAATAAGGGGCTGAAATGGAAATAAGGGCAGCGGCAAGATTTGTCAGGATTTCGCCCCGCAAGGTTCGGCTCGTCATGGGGCAGGTCAAGGGGAAGAAGGCGGAAGAGGCGCTGAATGCGCTTGCTTTTGCACCTCAACGGGGTGCGGGAATCGTAAAGAAATTGATCCATTCGGCAGTAGCGAATGCCCAGGAAAACGCCGGCTTGGATGTGGACTCGCTTTATATCGCAAAGATATACGCTGATGAAGGTCCGACTTTGAAACGATGGCGGCCGCGGGCCCAGGGCCGCGCAACCAGAATACGGAAAAGAACCAGCCATCTGACGGTTGTTCTGGACGAGAAATAGATCGTGGATCGTTGATGCGTCGACGAGAGATTTTGTTCACGCTGGAGGTGTATATTGGGACAAAAAGTTCATCCGATCAGTTTTAGATTGGGGATCAACAGAAGTTGGGACTCGAAATGGTTCGCCAATGAGCAATACAGCGATTTTGTTCTTGAGGATTTCAATATCAGGAAATTCCTGAAGAAACGTGTTCTCCAGGCCGGCGTTTCAAGAATAGAGATTGAGAGGGCGGCGAATAAGGTCCGTGTGCGGATGCACGTGGCAAGGCCAGGAATTGTGATTGGCAAAAAGGGCGTGGAGATCGAAAAACTCAAGTCTGATTTGGAAAAGGAGATCAAGCGGGATGTGATCCTTGACATTCAGGAGGTGAGGAAAGCCGAGGTCGACGCCCAACTGGTTGCTGAAAGTGTTGCCATGCAGTTGGTACGGCGGATTGCCTTTCGACGGGCCATGAAGAAGAGCGTTACCTCTGCACTGAGATTCGGCGCACAGGGCATAAAGATTTCGTGCAGCGGCAGACTGGGTGGCGCTGAAATGGCACGACGGGAATGGTATAGAGAAGGACGGGTACCGCTCCACACGATCCGGGCCGATATTGATTACGGATTTGCAGAGGCCCACACGACATACGGGGTCATCGGTGTAAAAGTGATCATCTTTAAGGGTGAAATATTACCGAACAAGAATAGTAAGATTTAGGAAGATGTTATGCTGAGTCCAAAGAAGGTCAAATATCGAAAAAGGCAACGGGGCAGGATGAAGGGGAAGGCCTACCGAGGCAGTACCCTTGAATTCGGGGAATACGGGCTCAAGGCACTGGAATGCGGCCTGATGACCGCCCAGCAGATCGAATCGGCACGTATTGCGGTCACCCGGCACGTGAAGCGCGGCGGAAAGGTTTGGATTCGTATTTTTCCGGATAAGCCGATCGGCAAGAAGCCTCTCGAGACACGGATGGGCAAGGGGAAAGCCGCCCCGGATAAATGGGTGGCTGTGGTGAAGCCCGGAAGGGTCCTGTATGAATTAGAGGGCGTTCCGGAGAGTGTGGCGGGAGAGGCCTTCCGCCTGGCAGGGCACAAGCTCCCCTTTGCCACTAAATTTGTCAGCCGGGAGAACGTAACGTCATGAAGGCAAAGGAACTCAGAGAACTCAACCGAGAAGAGTTGACCGAAAAAGAGAGAGAGGCCAAGCAGGAGCTATTTAACCTGAGGTTCCAGAAAGCCACGGGCCAGTTGGGAAATACTGCGATTATTTCCAAGACAAAGAAAGATCTGGCGAGGGTGAAAACCGTGCTCAGGGAATTGTCGATGCAGGGGCAATCGGATAAAACGAGGGTATAATGGGAGAGCGTGGACAGAGAAAGAGACTGGTGGGTACGGTTGTAGGCAACCGAATGGACAAGACAGCTGTGATCCTGGTCGAACGGTTGATAAAGCATGCCGTATACAAGAAATATTTTAGACGGCGCGCAAAATATCTGGTCCATGATGCCGGAGATATCTGTGGAATCGGGGACAAGGTGCGGATTGTTGAATGTCGGCCCATCAGCAAGCGGAAGAGATGGCAGGTCGTCGATATTATAGAGAAGAGCCAAGCGGTTTAATGGTCCGCCGGAGTTGAGAAGATGATACAGACTGAAACGAGATTACGGGTGGCTGATAACTCTGGGGCCAAATCGGTCTCCTGTATTAAGGTGTTGGGTGGGTCCAAAAGGAGATACGCAACGGTTGGAGATATCATTGTGGTGGCCGTCAAAGAAGCCATGCCCAATTCCAAGGTAAAAAAGGGAGATGTTGTCCGTGCCGTGATTGTAAGGACTGCCAAGGAGATCCGCAGGATGGACGGAACTCATATCCGATTTGACGATAATTCCGCAGTCCTGATCAATGCCCAGGGAGAACCTATCGGGACCCGTATTTTCGGTCCTGTGGCAAGGGAATTGAGGGCCAAAAAATTCATGAAGATTATTTCACTGGCCCCGGAGGTCCTTTAAGCGGAGCCTATAAGCTGGATTTGGACGACGGCAATATCAGCGATGTGGAGCGATAAACGTGCGGAAAAAGCATCCTAAAATTAAGAAGAATGACAAGGTTATTATCCTTGCCGGAAAAGAAACAGGCAAGATCGGAACCGTGTTGAAGGTTGACAGTGAGAAGGGGCGCGTTCTTGTTGAAAAGGTGAATATGATTAAACGCCATTCCAAGCCAGGCGTCAAGACCGGCCAAGGGGGGATCGTTGAAAAGGAGGCGCCTTTAAACATCTCCAACGTGATGATTGTCTGTGATAAATGCACCGAACGAACGCGGGTTGGAAAGCGGGTACTTGAAGACGGTTCAAAGGTCCGTGTATGCCGGAAATGCGGCGAACCCATGGACAAATAGCTTTATTTATTTTGGATCGTCGATTTTTGATTGAAAGCATGTGATTTCAGCCTTATATCGGCATATCACCTGACGGGGAGGAACCATCGTTGTCTCGATTGAAGGAAAAATATGATTCTGAGGTCGTGCCCGCTATGAAAAGGGAATTCGGCTACGGAAGCATCATGGCTGTTCCGCGGATCAAGAAGGTCGTTTTAAATATGGGACTTGGGGAAGCCATACAAAACATCAAGGTCCTTGACTCTGCGGTCGAAGAACTCACCATGATTGCAGGACAGAGGGCAGTCGTGACCAAGGCCCGGAAATCGATCGCCGGTTTCAAGTTGCGGGAGGGCATGCCGATCGGGTGCATGGTGACCCTGCGGCGTCAGAAGATGTTCGATTTTCTGGATAAACTCTTCAATGCCGGATTGGCGCGGGTAAGAGATTTCAGGGGTCTTTCAGATAAGGTGTTTGATGGTCGGGGGAATTGCAGCATAGGGATCAAGGAGTTTATCGTCTTTACGGAAATAGACTACGATAAGGTAGACAAGATGAAGGGTCTCAATGTGTCTATTGTCACAACAGCCAGAACCGATGCGGAAGGTCTTTTCCTATTAAAACAGTTGGGGATGCCTTTCCGAAATTGAGGGGTGGCAACAGGTAAAGAGGGAGGTTGTCTTGGCAAAGAAGTCGCTCGTTGTTAAGGCCCAGAGGAAGCAGAAATTCAGCGCTCGTCAGTATAACAGGTGTCCGATTTGCGGGCGAAGCCGGGCCTATTTGAGAAAATTCGGAATCTGCCGTATTTGCTTTAGAAATATGGCTTCCAGGGGCGAAATCCCGGGGGTGGTGAAATCGAGCTGGTAAACGCAGCGTCGGACGCCCGGCAGGTTTTCCGAATACACAACAGTTGGGGGGCAGTGCAGATAAAATGACTATGACGGATCCAGTTGCCGATATGTTGACCAGGATAAGGAATGCCCTGAGGGCTTCCCATGAAGTGGTCAATATTCCGAGTTCAAAGTTGAAGATCAATGTCGCCAAAGTATTGAAATCCGAAGGCTACATCAAGAACTTCAGAATTATTTCCGATGGCCAGCACCGATATATAAGGATTTTTCTGAAATATGATAAAGAAGGGGTGCCGGTCATTGAAGGGATCAAGAGGGTGAGTAAGCCCGGTTGCCGCGTCTATGTGGGTCGCGACCGTCTTGACAAGGTGTTGAACGGGTATGGCATCAGTATCGTTTCTACGCCAAAGGGGTTAATGACAGATAATGAGGCGAGAAAGACGGGCGTCGGAGGAGAGATCCTCTGTGCTGTCTGGTAAGCGACTCAATGCCGCCTGAGGTGGGAATAATAGGGGAGGGTTTACATGTCACGCATAGGCAAACAGCCTATTTCAATACCGCCGAATGTCGATGTAACCATTGATGGGGATGGTGTCAGGGTAAAAGGTCCTAAAGGTGAGTTGAGACGGTCTGTTCATTCCAAAATATCCGTTGAGCGGGATGGAGACGTGCTTCTGGTGGTTGCAAAGGATGAATCAAGGGAGGCCAGGTCTCTTCATGGGCTCTTCGGAGCGCTTGTCAGCAATATGGTAACGGGCGTCACCAAAGGATTCCAAAGGGGACTCGAGATCGTCGGGGTTGGATACAGAGGGGAAATTCAGGGGAGAACGGCTGTTTTCAGCCTCGGCTATTCTCATCCGATCCACTTCGATCTCCCTGAGGGAATAGAGGCCAGCATAGAAAAAAACAAAATCCTCTTGAGCGGTATCGATAAAGAACTCTTGGGGGTGACCGCCGCCAAGATCCGCGGACTCCGGGCGCCGGAGCCCTACAAGGGCAAAGGGATCAAATATGCTGACGAGATCATCCGGCGAAAAGTGGGCAAGGCGGGATCAAAATAGACATCAGCAGAAAGAGATGAAGAGGTTTCCGGAATGGGTGCTGTTAGCAGGTCCGAAAAAAGACTGAGAAGGAAAAGCAGGGTGCGGAAGAAGATCAAAGGCAGCTCTGAAACGGCACGGATGTGCGTGTTCAGGAGTTCAAAGCACATTTATGTCCAGATCATAGACGATTCCGTTGGGAAGACGTTGGCGGAGGTATCCTCTATATCAAAAAACCTTCGATCCAAGATCGGTAAGGATGGAACCAATAAGAAGGGATCGGAAATCGTCGGTTCCGCGATCGGTGAATTGGCTTTATCCAAAGGGATCAAACGGGTTGTTTTTGACCGGAACGGGTTTTTGTACCATGGCCGTGTGAAGGCGGTTGCTGAAGCTGCGCGCAAGAGCGGACTGGAGTTCTGATCATACAGGGTACCTCCGATCTCGCTTTCACCATTTCAAAAAAGATATTGGCCCCAACACTGAATGGCGAGAGATGATCTCTCAGATTAAACTTGTAAGAATCGATTGACAGGGAGATGACCATTGTTTGCAGGAGAAGATGAAGCGCAGTTGATTGAGAAGGTCGTCCACATCAACCGGGTGGCAAAGGTTGTTAAGGGCGGTCGACGGTTCAGTTTCAGTGCCATTGTTGTCGTGGGAGACGGCAAGGGGATGGTCGGAAGTGGTCTGGGCAAGGCGAATCAGGTGCCTGAAGCCATCCGAAAAGGTATTGAAAAGGCCAAGCGGGACATGAAAAACGTATGCCTGACCGAGAAATCCATTCCGTACGAGGTCATCGGCAATTGTGGGGCAGGCCGAGTACTGTTGAAGCCTGCAGGAAAGGGTACCGGGCTGATTGCCGGGGGGGCGGTTCGTGCGGTTTTGGAGGCGGCGGGCATTCAGAATATCCTTACAAAATGTCTGGGTTCCCATAACCCCCACAATGTGGTCAAGGCTACCATCAGGGGCCTGCGTCTGCTGCGGAGTCCCGAAAAAATCATGCTCCGCAGGGGAAAAATGGTTGAAGAAGCAGCCGGCTAGCCCAACTATCCGGGTAGGCGTCGGCAAGGGGCCGCCTGGGGCTTAAGACGCACCCGACGCGACCGGGGTCAGAGGTGAGAATTGGAAATGACGGAGACAATTAAGGTAACGCTTGTCAAAAGTGGAATCGGCAAAAGCAAGAAGATTCGTCAGACCCTGACAGGATTGGGTTTGACCAAACTGCACAAGTCGGTGGAACTGAAAAATACGCCAGCTATCCGTGGCATGATTGAGAAGGTCTCATTCCTTGTCAAGCTTGGTTGAGATACGGGGAAAAGAATGAAGATTCATGAGCTTTCACCCGCTGAGGGGTCTAGAAAGAAGAGAAAGAGAGTTGGAAGGGGTCCAGGATCGGGTCACGGAAAGACCGCCTGCAGGGGGCAAAAGGGACAGAATTCTCGATCCGGAGGCGGTGTGCGGCCCGGTTTTGAGGGGGGGCAGATGCCGCTTCAGAGACGCCTTCCCAAGCGAGGCTTTACCAATCTGTTTAAAAGGGAATACAACATCATCAATGTTGATGACCTGAACCGATTTGAGGCGGATTCGCTCCTGGACGCCGCCGCCTTCCGTGAGGCCGGGCTTGTCAAGAAAATGAAAAACGGGATCAAACTATTGGGAAACGGTGAACTTGGCCGGCCGGTTGTTGTCAGGATCCACAAGGCGAGCAAGGCGGCAACGGAAAAAGTTGAGGCGGCAGGCGGCAGGGTGGAGATCATTTAGGATCGAACCGCCATGATGGATTTATTTACCGAGAATCAGAATTTCCAACAGCGACGGGTGAGATGAGATAGTCTTATGATCGGTGGATTTCAGAATATTGCCAAGATACCTGAGCTGAAGAAGAAGATCCTTTTCACGCTGCTCATGCTTGCGGTCTACCGGGTAGGATGTCACATCCCGACTCCCGGGATTGACGGGGCGGCCCTGGCGGCATTTTTCAGCGCCAGGCAGGGAACCCTTTTCGGACTGTTTGACATGTTCTCCGGCGGTGCATTGAGCCAGATGTCCGTGATGGCCTTGGGCATCATGCCTTATATCAGCGCGTCCATCATATTGGAACTCATGACGGTTGTGGTGCCCTACCTGGAGAAACTGAAAAAAGAGGGCGAACAGGGGCGGAAGAAAATCACGCAGTATACCCGATATGGTACGGTTATATTGAGCATTATTCAGGGATTCGGCATCGCAGTGGGTCTGGAGAATATGACCAGCCCCGGGGGCGCCATGATCGTGCCTGTGGGGGGGTGGGGATTCCGGCTACTCACGGTCATTACATTGACAGCCGGCACCTCCTTTCTCATGTGGTTGGGAGAGCAAATAACGGAGAGGGGGATCGGAAACGGGATCTCCCTGATCATTTTTTCCGGTATTGTTGCCGGGTTTCCGGTGGGCGTTGCCAACACGTTCAGACTGATGAGCACTGGAGAACTGACACCTTTTTTCATGATCCTGATAGTTGCGTTCATGATTGCTGTGATCGGCGCCATTGTTTTTGTGGAGAGAGGCCAGAGAAGGATTCCGGTCCAATATGCCAAGCGGGTGGTGGGCCGCAAAATGTATGGGGGTCAGAGCACCCATCTTCCGCTGAAGGTCAATACCGCAGGCGTGATCCCGCCCATTTTCGCCTCTTCCATCATCATGTTTCCGGCGACCATCGCTAATTTTCTGAGCGTGGATGAATATCCATGGCTTCAATATGTCGTCAATGCCCTGTCGCCGGGACATGTTATCTACATGCTGATTTACGTGACTTTTATATTCTTCTTCTGCTATTTCTATACGGCCGTTCATTTCAATCCGGTGGACGTTGCCGACAATATGAAACGGTCCGGCGGATTCATTCCCGGGATAAGACCCGGCAAGAACACGGCCGAATATATTGACAGGGTATTGACAAGACTCACCTTTTCAGGGGCAATTTATGTGTCCGCGGTCTGTGTTCTGCCCACCATTCTGATCTATCGATTGAATGTGCCATTTTATTTCGGTGGAACCGCCCTCCTGATCGTGGTGGGGGTGGCAATGGACACCACCAACCAGATCGAGTCCCACTTGCTCACCCGGCATTACGAAAGTTTCATGAAAAAGGGGTTTGGAAAGGCGAGATAGGTATTTCGGCGTATTTGTCTGAGATGGGCGGGTTATCGGGGAAGGTCATATGCCCAAGGAAGAAGCTATTGAGGTGGAAGGGATTGTGATTGAGACGCTGCCCAATGCCATGTTCAGGGTCGAACTCAAGAACGGACACCGGGTCCTGTCTCATATCTCCGGTAGAATTCGGAAGAATTTCATCAAGATTCTACCCGGGGACATGGTGGTGGTGGAATTGTCCCCATACGATTTGACCAGAGGAAGGATTGTGTATCGGGGGAGCAGACAGTGATGCAACATCCCCGGGTGTCGATAACCTTGTCGAGCCTTTTGCCAAGGTGCAAAAGGGCTGAAATGTAAGGATGTGAGTGTCATGAAAGTGAGGGCATCAATCAAGAAGATGTGCAAACGGTGCAAGATCATTCGACGCAATGGAATCACCCGTGTGATTTGCGACAATCCTCGTCATAAACAGAGACAGGGATGATGTGGGCTGCCAAAACGGCAGAACCCGATCGTTTATTGATGAGCGGGCTTTAGACTATTAAGAAAAGAGGAGTTGAAAATTGGCAAGGATCGCGGGTGTCGACTTACCAAGGGGAAAAAGGATCGAGATTGCGCTTACCTATATTTACGGCATTGGAAGATCCAAGGCGCAGATGATACTCTCCGAGGCGGGTATAGACTTCGGAGTTAAATCAGATGATCTCACCCCCGACCAGATCACCGGTATCAGGAAGGTCATTGACGAAAAATGTAAGGTTGAAGGTGATCTCAGACGGGAAATATCCATGAATATCAAGCGGCTGATGGATTTGGGCGCATATCGTGGATTGAGACACAGGAGGGGACTGCCTGTCAGGGGACAGCGGACCAGTACCAATGCGAGGACCAGAAAAGGGCCGCGCAGGGCCGTTATGGGAAAGAGAAAAAAATAGAGACTTGAGGAAACAGCATGGCAAAAACGGCAAAGAAGAGAACCAAATCCAAAAAGGAAAAGAAGAACGTCCCCTCCGGGATTGTCCATATCCAATCTACCTTTAACAATACGATTGTGACGATCACGGACCTTGAGGGAAATGTCATCGCCCAGTCAAGTGCGGGAAGGGGCGGCATCAAGGGATCTCGAAAAAGTACCCCTTTTGCGGCGCAGATCGCCGGACGGGACGCCCTCAGACAGGCAATGGACCATGGAATGAGGGTGGCGGAGGTCAGGGTCAAAGGGCCCGGCGTCGGCAGAGAGGCTGCCTTGCGGTCACTTCAGGTAGAAGGCTTTACCGTGACCGTTATCAGGGATGTGACCCCGATTCCGCATAACGGCTGCCGTCCCCCGAAAAGGCGAAGGGTATGACCATGGGGATGGGTTCTGCAGCGGATAACCAACTATACCAACCAATCATGAATAACCAGGGCAGGAGGGGGTGTTTTGGCCAGATATAGAGATTCTTCATGCAAATTGTGTCGACGAGAGAATCTGAAGCTCTATTTGAAGGGCGACCGGTGCTATGGCGACAAGTGCGCCTTTGAGAGACGTGCGTATGCGCCGGGTCAGCATGGCCAGAGACGCGGCGGAAAGGTCTCGGATTACAGGGTGCAGCTCAGGGAGAAGCAGAAAGTCAAGAGAATTTACGGCCTGCTGGAAAAGCAGTTCAGAGGCTATTATTACAGCGCCGACAAGCGCAAAGGGGTTACCGGCACTACCCTTTTGTTATTGCTTGAGTCTCGGTTGGATAATATTGTTTACCGGATGGGGTTCGCCGCCTCCCGTAAACAGGCGAGACAGTTGGTCAGACACAATCACTTTATCGTGAACGAAAAGAAGGTCAATATACCCTCTTACCTGGTGAAACCGGGAGATCAAATCGGGGTGAAAGAGAAGAGCAAGCAGGTGCCCCAGGTCATTGAGGCAATGGAGACTGTGGTCAGGAGAGGCATTCCGGACTGGATAGAAGTTGATAAGGAGAAGTTCAAGGGAACGCTGAAAGCCCTTCCCAATCGAGAAGATCTCACGATGCCCATTCAGGAACAGCTCATTGTAGAATTGTACTCAAAATAGGGGATGGGAGTCTGATTGTTGATGATGCTCTTTTGAAAATTTCCATTATAAATCGTCAATAGAAGCATGGGGAGGCCTTCTTGGTAGATCTAAAAAGTAGAAACTGGCGCGAGTTGATAAAGCCGAAACGGATCGAAATCGATTCGGAGAGCTACACCAATTCCTATGGTAAATTTGTGTGCGAACCGCTCGAGAGGGGGTTTGGAATCACCATCGGGAATTCGTTGAGGCGCGTTTTGCTATCGTCCCTCCAAGGTGCGGCCATTGTATCCGTCAAGTTTGATGAGGTGCTTCATGAATTTTCAACTATTCCGGGGGTTTTGGAGGATGTAACGGATATCATTCTGAACCTGAAGTCGATACGGCTCAGGATGTTCGATTCCGAAGAAGCCGTCATCCATCTGCACCGAGAGGGAGAGGGCGAGGTGACTGCCGGTGATATCGAGACGGACGGTTTTGCGGAAATCCTTAACCCAGACCAACACATCGCGACCCTGAACAAAGAAGGGAAGATTCACATGGAGATGGTGGTCAGGACCGGGAAAGGCTACGTGCCGGCGGAACGAAACAAGACACCGGACATGGAGATCGGCGTTATACCGGTGGACGCCATCTTTTCTTCCATTCAAAAGGTTAATTATGTGGTGACCAACGCCCGGGTCGGCCAAATTACGGATTATGATAAACTGACCCTGGAAGTCTGGACAGATGGAAGCGTGCTCCCCGAAGATGCGGTGGCCTATGCCGCCAAGATTCTCAAAGAGCAGATGAATCCGTTCATCAATTTCGAGGAAGAGTCTGAGCCGGTGGAAGAGGAAGAGGACATAGAAAGAGAAAAATTGAATGGAAATCTCTTCCGGCCTGTTTCGGATCTGGAGTTATCCGTACGCTCCGCCAATTGTCTGCAAAATGCCAAAATTTCTCTGATCGGTGAATTGGTTCAGAAGACAGATGCCGAGATGCTCAAGACCAAGAACTTCGGAAGGAAGTCTCTTAATGAGATTAAGGCCATTCTCGAAGAGATGGGGCTGGGCTTAGGCATGAAGATACCCCATTTCCCTTCCACTCCGATTCTCGGTAATGAGGAAGAAGAGGGCGAGGAAGGGGTGGACGTCTCTGAAAGAGAAGAGGACACGGAAGACGAGGAGTCCGCAGAAGAAGCCGGTGAAATTGAAGATGAAGCTGGTGAAGTTGAAGAAGAAGAGGTAAAGAAGAAGAAAAAGAAGAAAAAAGAGAAGGCCCTCACGAATGACAAGGAAGGCGAGAAAAAGGGAAAGGGAAAAGATAAATGAGGCACAGGAAGGCAGGAAAACAGTTAAGTCGGAATACGAGTCATCGGAGGGCGATGCTCAGGAATATGGTGACCTCCCTGTTCGAACATGAACAGATCGAAACCACTGATGCGAAGGCCAAGGTGATTCGCCCTGTGGCCGAAAAGATGATTACCCTTGCCAAACGGGGAGATCTTCACGCCCGGCGCCAGGCCCTTGCCTATATGGAGGATAAATCAGTCGTTCATAAGCTGTTCGATAAGGCCAAGGATCGGTTTCTTGACCGACAGGGGGGCTACCTGAGGATTGTAAAGAAAGGGGTTCGAAAAGGGGACGGAGCGCCTGTTTCCATTGTTCAACTTCTTCCAGTGGATGAAAATGCGGCATCTCTTAAAGGGAAAGGCAGGTGATTGATCCCAAAGGACCTACAGAAGGCGGGCCTGCCGCCTGTTTGCGGGGTTGCAATTGTGTCGTGTGTACTGTATAGTATCTTCATATAGTTCAGGAGTGCACGAAAACCCAACTCAATCTCCTGGAAAACCTCAGCATATCCAATGATTAAATAATGATTGCATGGTGGCGCAATAATAAAGACCCTCTTGCCTGATTAAAGGCAAGGGGGTTTTTTTTAGGAGTGGTGTTGTGACGAAATTTGAGCATAAAGATCTGTTGGGGATGGGGCCGCTGTCTGTTCAAGAAATCAATCTGATCCTGGACACGGCCGAATCGATGAAGGCCATTTCTGCGAGGGATATCAAGAAGGTCCCCACACTCAGGGGGAAGAGCATTGTCAACTTCTTCTATGAACCGAGCACCCGGACGCGCACCTCATTCGATGTGGCCGCGAAGCGGTTGAGCGCCGATACATTGAGCCTGTCGGCTTCCACAAGCAGCATGGTGAAAGGGGAGACCCTCCTGGACACGGCACGAAACCTTCAGGCGATGAGACCCGATGTGATCGTTTTGAGGCACCCGTCGAGCGGTGCGCCCCATATGCTGGCAAAAGAAGTGGAGGCCGGCATCATTAATGCCGGAGACGGAATTAACGAACATCCGACACAGGCCCTGCTGGATCTCTATACCATCAGGGAAAAGATGGGCCGCATCAACGGATTGAAGACGGTCATTATCGGGGATATCTCCCACAGCCGCGTAGCGCGATCCAACATTATCGGACTGATCAAAATGGGGGCTGAGGTGACGGTGTCCGGACCGCCGACAATGATTCCGGTGGGTATCGAGGGGTTGGGGGTCCGGGTAGTCCCTGACCCGGTTAAGGCGGTTCGAAAAAAAGATGTGGTGATGTTGCTGCGCATCCAGCTGGAGAGGCAAAGCAAGGTCCTGTTCCCGAGCATCCGGGAGTACGCCTCTTATTTCGGACTCAGCAGAAAGATATTCCAGAGCGCCAACGAGGGGGCCATTGTCATGCATCCAGGTCCTTTAAACAGGGGCGTGGAAATATCCTCTGAGGTGGCGGATGGTCCCTACTCCGTTATTCTTGATCAGGTGGCGAACGGGGTTGCCGTGAGAATGGCCGTATTGTATCTTTTGATTGGAGGAGCCAAGGGTGATAACGTGGATCAGGGGCGGTGATCTGGTCGATCCCGTCAACGAGACAGTGGAACAGTTGGATGTGGTTGTTGAAAAGGGAAAGATTTCCAAGATGCTTCCCCCGGGTGTTTTTCAGGGGAATGGATCCGGGATCAAGCGGGTTGAGGCGTCCGGCAAGATGGTCATCCCGGGCCTGGTGGATATGCATGTCCATTTGAGAGAGCCGGGACACGAGTATAAGGAGACCATCGCGTCCGGGGCAAGGGCCGCAGCCGCAGGCGGGTATACGGCCATCGCCTGCATGCCCAACACTGTGCCGCCCAATGACTGCCGGGCCGTTACCGAGTTTATTTTGGAGCAGGCGGAAAGGGCGAGATCCGTGAGGGTCTATCCGATAGCCGCCATATCAAAGGGGCAGGACGGGGAGACGCTCACCGATTTCGGCGAGCTGAGAGAGGCTGGGGCGGTGGGTCTTTCTGACGATGGATTTCCCGTGGTCAACAGCGAGTTAATGAGAAGGGCCCTTGAATATGCCTCGTTTTATGGGCTGCGCGTCATCTCCCATTGTGAAGACAGGAGCCTGTCAGGGGACGGGGTCATGCATGAGGGCGGCATATCGACCCGGATCGGTCTCGCCGGTATCCCTGACGCCAGTGAAGACATCATGGTTTACAGGGAGATCGCCCTGGCCAGGCTGACCGGGCGGCATGTCCATATCGCGCATGTCAGCACCGCGGCATCCGTCGATCTGATCCGGAGGGCAAAGGAAGACGGCATCCGGGTGACCGCGGAAACCGCACCCCACTATTTCACCTTGGACCACCGGAGGGTCATCGGATACGATACCCTCGCCAAGGTGAACCCTCCCCTCAGGACCCCGGAAGATGTCGAGGCCATAAAGACCGGTCTGAGGGAGGGCGTTATCGACGCCATCGCCACGGACCATGCACCCCACAGTTCCCTGGAGAAGGATCTGGAGTTTGACAGGGCCGCCTTTGGAATGATCGGGCTCCAGACGGCCCTTCCCCTCACGCTCCAGTTGGTGCGGGACGGGGTGCTCGGCCTGGCCCAGGCCATCGGGAAGCTTTCGTGGGCCGGAGCGACGGCCCTCGGGATTCCGGGGGGCCGTCTCATGGAAGGGGGAAGTGCCGACCTGGCGATTATCGATCTGAATTATGAATATCCGTTGGAAACGGACCGGATTCTTTCCAAGAGCAAGAATTCCCCTTTTATAGGACAGGTGTTGAAAGGGATCACCGAATTGACCATGGTGGGAGGAAAGATTGTCTGGGAGAAGGCATAAGATACTGGTGGTCGATGACCAGGAAAGCATGCGGGAATTCTTAGAGATCATGCTGACCAAGGAAAATTACCAGGTGCTTGCGGCGGAAGACGGCGAACATGCCTGCAGGATCCTGGACAAGGAGAACTTCGACCTGGTGATCACCGATATTCGAATGCGGAATATCAACGGAATAGGGGTACTGAAAAAGGTCAAGGATCGGAGCCCGGATACCATTGTGATTCTAATTTCCGCTTTTGCCACTCCTGAGACCGCGGTGGAGGCGATGAAAGAAGGGGCCTACGACTATATTCCAAAACCGTTCAAGGTGAATGATCTAAAGCGGGTGGTCAAAGAGGCCTTAAGATCGAGGGTTGGCCAAGGACAGGAGGACCAGGGATCCACAAGCCGTTTTCATTTTGATTTTCTGATCGGGGAAAGCCCGCAGATGAAAAGGGTGTATGACCTGATACAGCGGGTTTCACGGACAAAGACCAATGTCCTTGTCACGGGAGAAAGCGGGACCGGAAAGGAGCTGGTGGCCAAGGCGATACACCACCTGAGCGAGCGACGGGATAAGCCGTTTGTAGTCATCAATTGTGCCGGGATCCCTGAAACCCTGATAGAGAGCGAACTCTTCGGCTACCGGAAAGGGGCCTTTACCGGCGCGGTTGGCGATAAGGAAGGCCTCTTTGACGTGGCGGACGGGGGTACGGTGTTTCTGGATGAGGTGGGCGAGCTGTCGCCGGTGATCCAGGTCAAGCTTTTGAGGGTGATCCAGGAGCGGACGTTTACCGCGGTCGGCGGCGTTGACGTGAAGCGGGTGGATGTGCGGTTTATTTCTGCTACCAATAAGGATCTTGAACAGGAGGTTATCCATAACAATTTCAGGGAAGATCTCTATTTCAGGCTGAATGTGATCCCCATCGCCATACCCCCCCTGAGGGAGAGGGAGGGGGATCTCAGCTTGCTGGCCCAGCACTTTCTCGAGAAATTTTCAGATGAAATGGGGAAGGACATCCGAAAAATATCCACATATGCCATGGATATCCTCAGCCACTACCCGTTCCCGGGAAATGTCAGGGAACTGGAGAATATCGTGGAAAGAAGCGTGGCCCTGGAGACCTCTAATATTGTCCTGCCCGAGAGCCTTACCCTTTCCACCCTTAAAAGGGGCGTTGAGCAAAAGGGGCGGCGAAAAGGCGATCTGGGGCCTGAAGGGATTCGGCTGGATGAGGTGATGGCGGAGATTGAACAGGGGTATCTGCGTCAGGCCCTGGAGATGGCCCATGGATCGAAACAGCGGGCCGCGGAACTTTTGGATATCACCCTCCGGTCGTTCCGATATCGCCTGGAAAAGCAGGGGATCGCGGAAGCGGAGGACGCGGCCCCTTGACTTTCAGCTTCGGGTTTCCCACACTTTCAGCTTTCAGCTTTGAGCTTCCATCTCTCCTCATCCCTGTCCCTACTATGCCAAAAATTGTCACGATCCTTACAAATCGCGACACATGCCGCCCGATCCAGACCATAAACAAGACCCCGTAAAAAGAGCATAAATTCGGCATTAAATGGAACTATTTGATATTGCAGTATTATTTATGAGAAAGATGTGCGGATCGATTGAGTGGCACGGCAATTGTATATAAGAAGACAAACGCAAATCATATTGCCCTTGTGGATATGAAGATGCCATGTGATGCATGAGATGATCGGCTGATGGGAGGCGTCTGATATCCGGCAATTGAATAACCAAAATAGCATGCAACTGAAAAATGGAAGGAGGTGTGTATAGATCAGGGAAGCGTTTCCATTGATAAGTTTTCAAGTTTCATTAAATTTAACCACAAAGGAGAAAGAAGATGCTTACAAAATTACTGAAGAAAAAAGATCAAAAAGGTTTCACCCTTATCGAGTTGATGATCGTCATCGCCATTATCGGCATTTTGGCGGCCATTGCCATCCCCCAGTTTAATTCCTACAGGAAGAGGGCGTATAATGCTTCCGCCAATACGGACATTAAAAACGCCTATACCGCGGCCCAGGCATATTTCGTAGACAACCCGACAGGGACGGTGACTACGACTATTCTCTTAAGCTACGGCTTGAATACGTCGGAGGGCGTTACTGTGACAACAACTGACGGGACTGTGGGCGGCCTTGCATTAACTGCAACTCACTCCAGCGGAGATATAACCTATTCTATAGATTCAAATGGAAATATAACCAAGTAGCTTGATCGATTCCATGAGAGCGGAACAGGGGGTATTTACGCGCCTGTTCCGCTTTTTGTTTTAGAACCAGGAATCGGATTCGGATAACATCTCATATCAATTTAGATTTTCAAGGGCTTTTTGTATCTTGCTGTCATTGGGGGCATAGGTCAAGGCTCTGTTCAAGTATTTCTCTGCCGCGGCTTCTTTGCCCTGAAGGAGATAGAGAAAGCCTGCATTCTTATAACCGTCGGGAATTTCGGGTCTCAAGGAAATGGCTTTTTTAAAATCCCATTCGGCTTTCTCGAACTGTCCCAACATGGCATAGCTTTTCCCCCGTAGGTTGAAAGCCGGATAAAAATTCGGGACAATCGATATGCTTCTGTTGAGGGCCTCAATGGCCTCCCGGTATTTTCCGGTCCTAAAGGCTTCTCTGCCATCCACTTGGTAGCAGACTTTTGTTGCCTCCTGCCATCGGTCGTGCGCAAAGATGTCCTCTTTAAAAAACAGATGGGTTGAAAGATACACGGTGCCGAGTAACAGAAGGGATATGCCGGCCTGTTTAAATTGACGCATTACCACCATGTGCTGCAAACGATGGATCGCATACCCTGCAAAGAGACAAAAATAGGGAACCACGGGTATGCGGTATCTGGCATTGACGAGAAAGAGCGTGCATGACAGCAGGTAAAGGCCCATTGTCTCGTAAACCAGCAACAACCCCCAAAATTTTTTGATGGAAAGCCCGATTCCAAGAAAGCCCAGAGAGATGATCATCCCATACCTGAAAAAGGGATATTCCAGGGATCTCTTATACTCCTTGTAGGCGGAGGCGATATAATGAACTTCGTAGTCTAAGAAGAAATGAACGGCCTTTTTGAAGACCCGTTCCAGGTACAGAAGCGGGTCGTCCCGAATATCCTTGAGTGTTGTTTTCACCCAGAAGCTGGATGACTCCGAGGGGGCCAGCGGCTTGCCGGTCAGCCTGGAAGCGGCGTTTCGAAACAGAACGTGGGCATAATCCGGTTCTCCTCCGGCATTGTCGAAACGGCTGTCATCAGAAAGGTCGGCCCCTACAATAGCGGTGGCTGTCTTGCTGTTGCCGTGAAAAAAAACCTTACCCGCATCGGCGGTTACCAAAATAAAGTCATCTAATTTGAGGTAGTTCCTGACCGTTACAGGGGCAATGACCACAAGGGCCGCCAGGAGAAACAGGAGGCTGTGGAAACCGCGTTGACTTAAGCCGATGTGTGTGTTTTTGCACAAAAGGATCCAGACAATACCGACAGGCAGAAACAGCAGGAAATTGGGTTTGGTAATGACCCCCATTCCGGTAAAAATTCCTGCCGTGAGGATGACCCGGATCCTCCTGCTGGGGGACTGTGAATCAATATTGAAGAGGATCAGAAAATAAACCGATAGGAGATTAAAAAATAATACGAAGACACTGGGCTCGAGTGTGGTTTCAAATACGATCAGGTTTCCGTAGGCAGCAAAGATCAGGGCGCCTATGAAGGCCGCCCTCCTCTCAAACAGCCTGGTGCCGATGACGAATACCAGAAGAGCGTTTGCGGCGCCGATGATTATCTGAAAGCATTTAATAAACTGCCAGCTTACGTCGAACAATTTGTTCAAAACGGCCAGAAAATAGAGATAAAAGGGGCTCAGGTCCACCAGCCTCTCTCCGATGTCCATGCCGCCGGCAACCTTTTCTGCAAAGAAAGGGTATTTGAAAAAAAGAATCGGTTCATCGATCCGGATGAGGAAAAATACGCGGATGAAGATGGCAAATAAGAAGAGGACGGCATGCAGGCTGTAATCTTTTTTGGCCCCCTCTGTTCGAGTAAATAGGTTTTTCAAATGCACCTGGGCTCCTCTACTGAATCGTGGATCGATCCTTCTATTCTATTTCAGCGGCAGACATGTGGACGCAGGGATGCTTGCCAACAGGTCTGATGCTGTTTGAACCGTATTCGTGCTATGGAAATTATTCGTGGTCTAAGGCAGTCGAAGACAATCTTCAGCCATGGCTGCATACTCCCGGGATCTCTCCTGACATGCCCCTGCCAGAAAACGGAGAAGATGCTGCTGATGCGAGTGATCTGCTCTTTGCGGATCAGACCGGAATCTCATGCCGTCAATAAATCTCTTGAGGTTCAGGGGGCTTTCAGCAAAGACTGCAAAGAATCGATTCATGACTTCCTGCTTCTTTGTTTCCATTCCCCTGTCTCCATAAAGTGCTGCAAGCTCCAACAGGGTGAATGGGTCGTCGGGGGTGATCTCTAGGGAGGTCTTAAATAGGATAAAGGCCTTTGCCGGCTGGTTATCCAACATATAGGCAAGTCCCAGTCGCCTCATGATAACGGGGTCTTGAGGGGCGCTTTGGAGGGCCAGTTTGAGGTGATTCACGGCCTTGGCGGTCTGTCCGGTCTGAAGAAAGAGATGACCCAGATTCGTCAGTGCCGATGGAAGATGTTTTCTGCTTTTCAATGCCTTGTGAAATTCCTCGGCCGCCTCGTCATAAAGGCCCCTTTTTAGAAACACCTGCCCTTTTCTGATGTGGGTGGGCGCGAAAGAGGGCTGGTATTTCTGTGCCTGCTCATAGTAAAAGAGGGCCTTGTCATCGTTTCCCAATGTCTGGTATACGGATCCGAGATTATAATAGGTCCAGTTCTTGCCTGCCAAATTGTTGATATCCTTTTTGGAAAGCGAGATCTGGAATTCCATTATGGCTGCTTCATACTGTTCATTTTTCAGATAAAAGCGGCCCAGATTGTGGTGGGGCCGTGCAAGGTCAGGGTATTTTTCCACACAGTCAAAAGAGAGGATTCCGTCATTTTTCCAGACCACATTCCGGGCGTAGGTGCTGTGACCCCAGCCGACGAGGACGAGGATTACAAATATGACCAGGATTGTCCGGAGCCCCCGCTTCCTGGAAAAGAACGCTATTCCACCTGATAACAGAATGGAAATCGGAACAAAGAAGAGCATGGAGGGAAGATAGTTTCTGTGTTCAAAGATAAGCTCAAGGGGCAGAATGGACCCTTCAATCAGGTGGTTCAGGAAAAAAAAGATAATGCAGAAAGAGATCAATGGCCGTTTTTTTGCCTGTGACAGCGCTGCAGCGATAATCGCCAGGATAACCAGAATGGCTATCAGGGTTGAGGGTGGGGTCAGCAGACCCGTGGAAACGATAATATCATGTTCCAGGCACAAGCGGTTGGGCATGGGGTGAAAGAGAAGGGATATGTAAAACAGGATCACGCGGGGCTCTGTTAGAAGCCTTTCACCCAAAGTGAATCCTCTGTTTTGGTACCTGGAGATGAGGTCTTGAAGATCGAGTATGGCAGGGCCTTTGAGGAGTATCCCTAAAAAGAGACAGGCGGCTCCCATGATTAAAAAAAGAAAAAAGGAGCGCTTCACACTTGGTTTTGAAATTCCCTGGATGAGAAAAAGGTCGAAGAGAAGAATGCTGAACGGAAGTGTTATTGCGTTTTCTTTGGACCCCATTGCCAGTATGCCGCAAATAATGAATAAGAAATAAAGGGTATTCCGTGAAAATCCCGGTGTTGACGTCCTCCCTTTCAGATAAAAATACATGGCCATCATGTAGAAGAGTCCGGCCATCGACGTCATGCGTTGAACCACATAGGTGACCGCCTGGGTCTGAACCGGGTTGATTGCCCAGAGCACAGCGGAAAGAAGGGCGATGAAGTAGCTGTTTTTTCCATATTTATTATTTAATATCGTAAGATTGAGGGCGTGATGGGTAAAGAGAAACACAAAAAAAGCACTCAGAAAATGAACGGCCATATTGACCATATGATAGCCATGGACATCCATTCCCCCAAAATAGTAGTTGAGCGCAAAACTGAGGCCTGCCACCGGCCTGTAAAGCCCACCGGTCCTGTTCCAGTCCGCGAAAAATGTCTGTGTGATGTTTGGAACACTTAATTCGGTCAGGTGGAGGGGTGTGTTGTTGAGGATGTTATTTTCGTCGTCAAAGTGCCATGAGGCATCAAAGGTGTTGGAGTAGATGATCAGCGTCAGGATGAGGAGTGAAATGAACGCAAAGAGGTTTCTTCTGCATCCTGACACGGCGGTTTCGGCGAGGATAGTCATTGGGCTTATTTCTCTGCGGAAAAGTCAGTTGATTTTTTGTGAACCCGCAAGACACTCCCGGCATTTTTAATCGATATCGGTTTCGCGGTCAAGTGCGATGATCCTGAAACGTTTTTGGTGGGAAACAATTGACTGAATATGGAGTTCAACGACAGAAGGTTTGCAGAACGGCGAAAACCAGGCGGCGACCATATTTGTGAGGCAAGGGGGTGACAGCGCGGGTGAGGAAATTTTTGCCGTATTGGCCATATCTCCTTTTGACGGTTCTGGTGATTCTCGTCTACCTGCCAACTTTTTCAGGCGATTTTTTGCTGGATGATCGGCCGCTGATACAAAACAATCCCTATATACGGACATTTCACTCCCCGATCAGTTATCTCGCCCAGGAAGACGGCAACACCGATGAGTTCGATAGAAGCCCTGAGCACACCGGCTATTACAGGCCTCTAATCAATCTGACGTATTCCATCGACTATAAACTCTGGGGATTGACGGCCCCGGGGTTCAGGACGACAAATCTGATTTTTCACCTCATCTCCTGTATCATCCTTTTTCATTTTCTTCAATTCCTGGTCAAGGACCGGTACGCCGCGTGGGGGGCGACTCTGATTTTTGCCATGCATCCGGCGCATACAGAGACCATTTCCTGGATCGCGTCAAGAAACAACATTCTGGTGACGCTGTTTTCAATAGCTTCCCTCTTTTTCTATGCCAGGAGCCGGGAAAGACGCAGCAATTTGATGTGGGCGGCATCTATCTTGATGTTCGTGCTGGCCATCCTGTCCAAGGAGATGGGTCTCATGGTCTTCCCCCTCCTTTTCCTCTCTCAAAGATTCTTATCCCACAAGACGAAAAATTACCATGAAGAGGTGCTGAGCTACCTACCGTTTGTGATCATGATCATCGCCTATTTTCTGATTAGGAGGGAGGTGATCGGCGCCTTCACCACGCCGGTACAAATAGATGGCCTCTGGGAGAGAATCTGCTTTGCCCCTTATCTGATATTGTTGAATTTGAAATTGATCTTCCTGCCTTATGGCCTCCACAGCTTTTTGATCGGCTATCCTTCGTCCTGTCTGAGCTGGCAGGCCATAGCAGGATTCTGCTACATCGGCTTCGCAGGGATCATAATCTGGGGAGTAAGAAAGAACAGGCTGTTGATATTTTCAGTCCTCTCATTTCATGTGGCACTTTTCCCCACGCTTAACATCATTCCCTTTTCAGCGGTCACGTTGGTCTCCATGAGGTGGCTCTATTTTTCCATGGCTTTCTTAATGATTGGGGTGGCCCAGGGGTTAAGGGATTTCTTCAAGGCAAACAGCGTCATAAAACGGGTTATTATGTGCGCTGTATTAGCTTATTTAGGGGCGTATTCTTTTATTCTAAACAACAGCTTGTGGAAAAACGAAGCCAGCTTCTTCAGACAGGAAGTGGTGAATTTCGGAAATGCCTACTATGCAGCGGGATTAGCTGAAAACCTCCTGGGCCAGAAAAATTATAAAGATGCAGAAGGGTTTTTTCAATTGGCCATCCAGAAATATCCACTTGATGCAAAAAACTACCTCAACTACTCGGCCCTTCTAATAGATACCGGTCGACCTGAAGCAGCCGTAGCATATCTGGAAGAGGCTGAAGATTTTGACATGTCCCGTTACAGGCGAGGGCAATGGCAGAACAATATGGGGGTCGCCCATTTTCAGCTGAAAAAGTATGGCGAGGCCCTCAGGTATTTCAAAAACGCTGTGACATATTATCCGGACAACGCCGACTACCACACCAACCTGGGCGGTGCATATGCGGCGGTTGGGAATTATGTAAAGGCTGTTTCGGTGTTGGAAAGAGGTTTGGAAACCGCACCCGATTCGGTCGCTCTTCGGAAAAATCTAGCTTTAATACACATTCGGATGAACAGGTACAAAGATGCCATATCCGTTCTGGAAGGGATTCCTAGAAAAGAATGGAAAAAGCATGATATTGAGAAATTATATGAAGAGGCAGAGACAGGTATTCGAAAAAGAGAAGGTTATCGTTGATCTATCAACATGTCTTTTCGCAGACGGGAGCAATCAGGAATTCCGGTCTTATTTTTTTCGGCCTCTACGGAAAAAACGAACATAATTTCTGCGATCCCTGTGGCTTCTCGGCAAGAAAAAGCCGCGTCTCCTACGAGGAGCCATCTTGAGTTATGTGCTTCAATATGTGCCCGGATCTCGCTGCAGAGTCCGAGCCTCATGCATCTCAGGATGCGGGGATCTCTGCGGGCTCGGCGAACCGGTACAGGAAATAGCGGTCTTTTTCGGAATTGACAAGCCTTAGATACCTATTTTGAAATTCCCGGAAAAGGGTTTTGTTCTCCTCGGACAAGGTTGCTGTTTTTCCCATCACGTAGTTGATATCATAGAGAATATGCGTAAACCCCTTCTTCTTGAGAGCAAGGCGAACATCCTCAGGCGTCTTTGAAAGATTTAATATGGTTTCCACGGTATACGATTCGAACATGGAATCGGAATAAAAGGGCCGCTCGTACAGATATCCAAGATTTTTCATGTAAATCAAAAGGATATATGAATTTTCCGGGAGTTGGGTGTTCACATGCCGGAGCATTTCGTAGGAGGGGATCAGCCTGTCTAAAAAGGCATGCTTATCCTCGTGGCCAGCAAGAACCTTGATAGGGTTTATCTTTTTGAAGTCATGGAGGATATGATATCCGTTGATTGCGAGCCCCGAGGCGATGAATATGGAAAGGAGGGCAAATATCCTTTTATTATTCAGATAATGGGAAAATGTATGGCCGGCAAGCAGTGCAAGAAAGGGAAAAAGAGGGAGCAGATACCGTATCTGTTGGGCCGAAGAAGCCCAGAAGAGAAATGCCATCAGGCAATAGACCCAAACGATTTTCATCTCAATTGCGATTCTGCGCACACCGATGGCAAACGGAAGCACAAGGATGAACAGCGGGCCGATCAGTCCGTCGAAGATCGGACTTTCCATCCGGGCATGAAAGCTGAGGTTCCATGGAAGAAGAAGATAGTCGATCAGTTCGCGACCCATGCCCAGGTGCTTAATAAAAAAGTCATAATACTGGGCCTGATCCGCGCTCCATCCTCTGCCCCCGAAGAATGGATAGAAGAGCGGGTAGAGGGGATTGCCGGTCATGATCCAGTTTTTCAGGTAGAAAGGCGCACCCGCCATGAAGGTGAATAGGATATATAGGGAAAACAGCCGGATGGCCCTTCTGGTCGATATCCTGTATCGTCTCAAGCCCCACAGAATTCCAATACCCCCTGAAAGCGGGAGATAGAGCCCCCCGAACTTGATAGACATGGCAATGCCGGAAAACACGCCGCACAGAATAATCCACAGCGTCTCTCTTGTGCTGAACCAATTCAGAAATGCATATACCGCCACAAAAGTGTAAAAGGCCAGGCCAAGATCACAGTAGGCGGTATGAGCATTCTGGAACACCGAGGGGATGGCAAAAAATATAAGGAGTGAAAGTGGTGCGAATCGATTGTCAGGCAAATATCGCTTGCCGAATTTCCACATGCTGAAGAGGATCAGGAGGACCATGGCAAAATGAATTCCCTTGGCCGCCACCTCCCCCCTGAGAAAGAGGGCCCAGGTATAGAGCATTTCAATAAACAGGGGATAATTGGAAAAGATATTCCCAGGGATGAAATAAATTCCATGATGCTCCAAAAACATCTTTGGAACGGCCAGGTGATAGGCCAGGGCGTCCTTTTCCACCTCCGGCGTCAGGACCAGGAACATGCAGGCCGTTAAGAATATGGCGAGCATGACCAGGGAAAAGCGGTTTATAATCAGAGCTGTCCGACTGTTTATGGGGGGTGTATCATGCCATATGCGTCTTGTTGAAAGAGGTGGTTGAATGGGGTATCTCTTATCAATGTACCACCCTGCGCAGGACAGGATGGAACAAAGGGCGGTGAATGCATAAATAACCTCAGAATACAGCATCTGGCAGACGGCGAGGATGAAAATACTGTATCCGACGATGGCGAATCCCACGCCGGTTGAAAATATGATGGATTCGCCTGAATCGCCGATTCGTCCACGCGCTCTTGAGAGCGCCAACTTACCCACACCGGTGGAAATCAGGCAGATAGCGACGACCCAGGCGATATTTCCCATATGATGAATCAACATAACAGACATCTTTGCAGCTATCCTTTCCGGAAAGACATATCTTCGAGATTCATTCCGGTATACGTAAACATGGATCTCCGGGAAAGGCCTCTTTTAATGAAAAATTCCGAGAGTCGTCGCATTATAAACCCTAGCTCAAAATAATGTCTCAATCTCCGGCAATTGAGTGCGGGTCAGATAGTGCAATTGCAGTGATTGACTGATTTGCATCTACATACTACAATACCAGTCCGTTGTGGTCCATCGGACTATCTGATTGGAGATTCTATGGAAAAAATAGAGGAATCTGATGTTTCGGTGATTATCCCGGCCTATAATGAAGCGCCGAGCATCGGCAGGGTGGTGGCCGAGATCCTGGCGCTTCACCCCGGTATTGAGATCATTGTCATTGACGATGGGTCAACGGATAGGACCGGAGACGTGGCCGGAGAGGCGGGGGCCGTCGTTTACCGGCATCCTTACAATATCGGAAATGGGGCCGCCATTAAGAGCGGCATCCGGATTGCCTCCGGCAATGTTCTCGTTTTTATGGATGGGGATGGACAACATGACACCGCGGACCTGAATGAATTAATCCGGTATTTTCCTGAATTCGATATGGTAGTGGGCGCAAGGTCCTCGGAGGATCAGACCTCGACAATCAGGTCCATAGGCAACCGGATTTATAACGGCCTTGCCTCCTATGTGACCAATTTTCCGATCCAGGACTTAACCTCCGGGTTCAGGGCCATTAAGGCGGATCTGGCGCAGCACCTCCTCTATCTGCTGCCCAACACCTATTCCTATCCCACGACCTTGACCCTGGGGATCCTCAGGTCGGGACGAAGCATCAAATATGTGAGGATCGCTGTCAAGAAACGACAAATCGGAAAGAGCGGCATCCGGATTATCAAGGATGGAATTCGATTCTTCATGATCATTATCCGGATATGCACTTTTTATTCGCCTTTGAAGATTTTTCTCCCCATCAGTATGGTGATTTTTCTGATAGGCCTGGGGTATTACGGATACACGTTCTTTACTGCCGGTCGCTTTACCAACATGAGCGCCCTGCTCCTGACGACCTCCGTTCTAATATTCATGCTGGGGCTGGTTTCCGAACAGATCAGCCAGTTGCGATTTGAAAAGAGCGAAGGGGATCGGTTCGTTTGAATGTTAGTTTGGTCTCACACAAAGCCGCGAAGCCGCCAATGGATTTTGGGGACGACCGTAAATATTCAAATAACTTGACAGCGGGTGTGTTCCGAGCCGTATGAAATCGCATGCCCAGAATAGCCCGATTAGATACGCCCGGCCTCTTGAATCATGTCATGATCAGAGGAATAGAACGTCGGAAGATATTCAACGATGATAAGGATCGTGAAAACTTCGTTGAAAGGCTGTCTGTGAGCTGCGCAGTTCAGAGACGAGAGAAGATGGCAAAGGCAATGGATTACCACCTGGCGCCTTCAGATATTTGAATATTAACGGTCGTCCCTCATACTCCTCATGATCGCCGCTGCTCAGGATCTGCCGGAAAAGGCCATTGAGCACAACCTGAGGGCGCTTCAACTGGAGTCGGGGAACGTGGACGTTTGGCACAACATGGGCCTGACCTATCTTGAGACCGGCAGGCCTAAAGAGGCGATCCGCTGCTTTGAAAAGGTTTTGTCCTTTGAAGAGCGGGCCGATACGAGACGCTTTTTGGAGCAGGCGTATGACAAGGTGACGGACTGAAGCTCAAAACTGAAAGGGAGTCCAGAGGACGGAGGTCGGGGGTCAGGGGACAGGAGTCTGGGGTCGTAGGGCGGTGGTCAGATATCAGAGGTTAGAAGGCCGTCGGTCGAAGGCCTTTTTTATGGTATCTCGACACCCGTGGAGAGGATTTCTCCGGCCAAGGGATGGGAACCATCAAAATCGGCTGTCCGGAAAACATGGGGTTCGATTCTCGCGTCAAATTGTCTTCGCATTTTCATTAGCTCTACCTGAAGGTCAAAAGAATCAACTACCTTATCGAAAACGAAGGCAATGTCAATATCGCTGTCTGCGCTGGCTGAGCCTTTTGCATACGACCCAAAGACATACGCTTTTTTTAGGCCAGAAAATGTCCGCCTTAAAAACCTGACATATTTTAGGACTGCTTCAGGTGGTGTTGCTTGAGCCATGTCCTGAACTCCTTGATGGAACGGATCCATTTTTGGGTAAAATCCTTGGTGCACTTATTGTAAAAATCCAATTTGAAGTCATCATATCGAGCCTGAATATTGAAGGTGGTAACAGTATCCAGAAAATCTTTTTGTCCTTCGTCGAGTTTCAGATCACCTTTTTCAGCCAACCTCAGCAGATCATGAATGAGCGGCGGATTTTTCATCCGTTTTTGTGAACAAACCGCTTTCAATAATTTTTCTATCACCAAATGGCCTATAAAAAGGGACCACGTGTAATGGCCTTTCTGGAAGAGGTCGATCATTACCTGGTAATCCCTGTCAGAACTCATCACCCAATAGGCGCTCATTTCATTGGTTGACATTTTTTTCATGGGCACAGCCTGCCTGCATTTGTAGATGAAATGGTATCAGATTTTGTTTTGTGAATCATCCTTACCGCCCTCCATCCATTTCAGGCACGACCCGTCCTTGCCGAATAGGCCTGGCCGTCCAAGCGAATGCGCCACGTGTTTTTAAGATACCACCTCGGTTAACAAAAATCCATCTGATTTTACAGATACTGGACCAATCCTCTCCATGTGAATGCCTGGCACAACATGGAGCTGACCTAATCTTGAAACCGGCAGGCCTGAGGAGGCCATCCGCTGCTTGAAAAGGCTCTGTCCCTTGAAGACCGGGCCGATACGAGACGCTTTTTGAGGCAGGCGTATGATAGCATAAAAGACGGAAGATGAAAGCTGAAAGCCCAAAGCTGGGATGCTCGAATGCGGGGGATGGGGGGACGGGATGATTGGGATGAATGCTTAACCCTACAACGAATGTTACCGAGATCACCCTATTTTGCATCCTGTCATGCCGGACGTGATCCCCGCAAGTACGGGATCTTCGACCGGTATCCAGGACCCCTTATATAAGCACCGAACCAGAAATGAGCCATCTTGCATCTCCCTCTGGCTGGATTCCGGC
>JAIPDI010000057.1 GCA_021737785.1 Deltaproteobacteria bacterium | reverse complement strand
CCCCGCTTCATGTTCGTATTGAGGAGAAATGGGGATGGCGGGTCGCCTCCGACACCCCCTCCGGTTCGCTACGCTCACCTACGGGGGTGTCGCCACTTCTCTCCTGCTTCATCCGACAACTACTCTGACACAGGGGGCTGGAAAGCGGGATTAAGCTACTGAGCCATCAGCTATCAGCTATCAGCTATCCGCCCATCCACCATCCAGCATCCAGTATCCAGTATCCACCATCCAGCATCCAGTATCCAGTATCCAGCATCCAGACCTACTTGCCCGCCCCGCAACACTTCTTGTATTTTTTGCCGCTCCCGCAGGGACAGGGGTCGTTCCGCCCGACCTTTTTTTCGCTGCGCCGGATAGTGACCGGACCTGCACCCTCATCTCCATGACTCAGGTTCAATGGCCTTTTTTTCGGCCTGGGCACCTGTTCAGGTCTCTGTCTCACAATCTGCACCCTGAAGAGCATGCTGAGGGTCTCTTCCCGGATCTGATCCATCAGCTCTCCGAACAGGGCAAACCCCTCTTTCTGGTATTCCTTGAGCGGGTCGAGCTGCCCGTATCCCCGGAGACCGACACCCTCTTTCATATGATCCATGGCCTGCAAGTGGGCCACCCACTTATCGTCGATGATCTGGAGGATGATATAGCGTTCAAGCTGCTCCAATTCTTCTTTTCCGAACAGTTTTTCCCTCTCCTCATAGACGGTTCTGACCTGCTCGCGGACCATGTCGGGGAGATCATCCGCCTTGAGCGCATCAAAGGCCTCCTCTCCGATATCTTCGGGTCCTGCCTTTAATTGGAAACCGAACAACCGCGAGACAACCCCTTTGAGTTCCTTGATGTTCCAATCCTCGGGGTGGGCTTCGGGATCGATCCACTGATCCACCAGCCCATCCACCTTCTCATCGATCATATCCTGGATGATTTCACCGATCCGACTCCCCTCCAGGATATCTCTTCTTAAGGAATAGATGATCTCCCGGTGTTTGTTCATCACGTCGTCATACTCAAGGAGATGTTTCCGCATGTCAAAATTACGGGCTTCCACCTTTTTCTGGGCGTTTTCAATTCCGCGGGAGATCAGACTGTGTTCAATCGGCTCGCCTTCTTCCATCCCCAGTCGTTCCATGATAGAGGAAATCCTGTCAGACCCGAAGATCCTGAGGAGATCATCTTCGAGGGAAAGGTAGAACCGGGAGGTGCCGGGATCTCCCTGCCTCCCTGATCGGCCCCTGAGCTGGTTGTCCACCCGCCGGCTCTCATGCCGTTCGGTCCCCAGGATGTGAAGTCCGCCCAATTCGCGAACGCCCTCTCCCAGAACAATATCGGTCCCCCGGCCGGCCATGTTGGTGGAGATGGTTACGGTCTTCTGCTGACCCGCGTTTGCGATAATCTCAGCCTCCTTCTGATGATGTTTGGCATTCAGCACGGAATGCGGGACATCGGTCCGCTTGAGCATCTTGCTCAGCATCTCGGACTTTTCCACGGAGATCGTGCCCACCAGGACCGGCTGTCCCTTTTCATAAAGCGCCCGGATCTCGTCCGCAGCGGCCCTGAATTTTTCCCGCTCGGTCTTGTAGATTACATCCGGGAAATCGATGCGGATCATCTTCTTGTTGGTCGGGATGACCACCACATCCAGCTTGTAGATATTGTTGAATTCAGCCGCCTCGGTATCCGCCGTCCCGGTCATCCCGGCCAGTTTTTCATACATGCGGAAGAAATTCTGGAAGGTCACCGTCGCCAGGGTCTGGTTTTCCCCGGCCACCTTGACGCCCTCTTTGGCCTCCACGGCCTGGTGCAGACCGTCGCTCCAGCGTCTACCCGGCATGAGACGGCCGGTAAATTCATCGACGATCATGATCTCACCGTCTTTGATGACGTAATGCACATCCTTCTCAAACAGCCAGTAGGCCTTGATCAGCTGCTGCGTGGCGTGGATCAGCTCGGACGTCTTCATGTACTGCTCTTCAAGTGCCCTCAGACGCTCCTCCTTATCAGCCTTGCTCAGTTGGGGATCATTCCGGACATTGTGGCTTTCGTCGTCCAGATCAGGGAGCATAAACTCGCCCAGCCCGCCTTTTGAGAGGAGGTCCAGCCCCTTTTCAGTGAGTTCCACTGCGTTGCTTCGCTCGTCGATGGTGCAGTAGAGATCCTGATCCAGGTCGGGCAGCACCTTCTGGGATCTCAGCATGCTCTCAGTCCTGTCGATCTGTTTTTTCAGCGCCTGGTTCTTGGCCACGATGTCCAGGAATACGGGATTCTTGGGATCCCCCCTCTTGATCTGCAGGAGGGTTTCGATCGTCTTCTCTCCTGCGTCCCCCGCATCCAGAGACTGGCGCACGTCATTCAGAAGAGAGCGGATGATCGTGTTCTGCTTCTTTCTCAGATTGATGGTCAGGGGTTTGACTTCCTCGTAGATCCTGTTTTCGCTGTGTTCGACCGGCCCGCTGATGATCAAAGGGGTCCGGGCCTCATCAATCAGGATGCTGTCCACCTCATCCACAATGGCATAATGGAACCCTCTCTGGACAAAATCCGCATAATCAAACTTCATGTTGTCACGGAGGTAGTCGAATCCGAATTCATTATTGGTGCCATAGGTGATATCGCAGGCATAGGCCGCTTTCCGCTCCCTGTCATCCATGCCATGGACAACCACCCCCACTGAAAGCCCCAGGGCCTTGTAGATGGCCCCCATCCACTCTGCATCTCGTTGGGCCAGGTAATCATTAACGGTCACCAGATGGGCGCCCTTTCCTGTCAGGGCATTGAGGTAGAGGGGAAGCGTCGCAGCCAGGGTTTTGCCCTCGCCGGTCTTCATTTCGGCGATCTTACCCTGGTGCAACACAATCCCGCCGATGAGTTGCACATCAAAGTGTCTCATCCCGAGGGTCCTTACAGAGGCCTCTCTCACAGCGGAAAATGCTTCAGGAAGGATGTCGTCCAGGGCTTCCCCCCGCAAAAGCCGCTCCTTGAATTCAGCTGTTTTTTGAGGAAACTGTTCGTCGGACAGGGCCTGAAAATCCGCTTCCAGTTGATTGATCTGATCCACCATCGGGGTCAGTTTTTTGAGTTCCCGTTCATTTTTACTGCCGAAAATATTCTTTATGATTTTTCCAAGCATGATCATCTCATTAAGAAAGTGGGAAAGTTGAAATTCTGAGCGCTACCGTCTGCGCTGAGGTGTTAGGACAATTCGTAACACCTGTCCCGGATAACCGATGGAACCGAAAATTCGAAGCTTAATTTCAAAATATAAGACCTTTTTCATGACAATCAAAAAAGATGGCCTATAGATCGTCGTTCCGGTCCGGGTATGCGTCTTCTGGTTTCCAAGAGGCTATTTAATCAACATTATATAAGGACCTGCCTATGGCGGATAACCCCGGGGATTAGAGTCTTTGTCTGTAATCCCGCCTTGCGGGACAACGTGCGAAGAAGTTTGCCCGTGGGGGTCTCTGCTTCCCGCCCAGGAGGCGGGACAAAAACCGAATACAGCTCCTGGGGACGGCAGCAGGGCTTTACAATACAGTCTGTTCCAGCCCCAAATACAGCGTTTCATGGGACGGTATGTCCTTGCTGCCTTTCCGTAAACATTATTCGGAGCCCGGGGGCGGCCGCCGAACGATACGACCGCATTTTATTGCAGCTCTTGGGCAGAGACCCCCACGGGCGTCCAGAACGCTTCCGGGACTTGGGTGAAACCTGTTGGGTTGCGGCTGTTAGGCCACCTTACGAATTCAGAGATTGAATAACAGCCATCCGCCGTGCAATCCTCATGAATGCCCGGTTATGCATTAAAAAACTTTGTAACAAAAAAATCAAGGAGTTCGGTTTCGCCACGGATCTGATTTTGCGGGAAATACTGACGATTCAGAAAAGGATGGAGATTCCGGCGGTCTATCTGAGGACATAACGGATGGGATTCACCGCAACACCATTCAGGTGCACCTCATAATGGAGATGGGGTCCGGTTGTCTTGCCGGAGGTGCCGACCAGGCCTATGGTTTCACCCCGCTTCACGCGCTGGCCTTTTTTTACAATGGACTTGTTGAGGTGGGCATATCTGGTCTCAAAGCCATGGCCGTGCTTTATGAGGACCACCCGGCCGTATCCCCGATCCCAGCCGGTGAAAGACACAACACCGTCAGCACTGGCAACTATCGGAGATCCTGCCCGTGTCGAGACGTCAATCCCTTTGTGAAATTCCTTCACTCCGGTAAATGGCGAACTCCGGTATCCGAAGCTGGAACTCAACCATCCCTTTACGGGCCAGATGGAAGGTTTAGAGGCCAGAAGTATTTTCTGATTTTCCAGGAACTTCAGAAGGCCGGTCTTGTCCTCCTTGCTCGACTCGATATCGCTGTCGAGATTGTCCAGGGATCGATGCATGGCCCGCACGAGATCCCGGTTCACCTTGGTCACGGTAATCTTTGGATCAAGCAGACTTGGATCCGAGCCTCCGACGCCTCTGAATTGCTCATCCCCTTCGACCGCTTCCAGGTTCACCATCTCCTTGAGCGTATGGTCAGCCTTTCTCAGTTCGGCCATTTCCTGGGTAAACCGATCTATTTTACGGGCCATATGAAGGAGCTGCTCCTTCTGAAGCGCATTTTCCTTCTGCAGTTCCGCCAGGCGCGGGATCTTATGGCTGATTTTGGAATAGGCGTGGAGGGTTAAGAAGAACCCTATTACAGAGAGGCTGAAAAGCATAACCAGCCATACCAGGAGAAGACCGGAAACCCTGAGCTGTTTCACCCTGCCTGCGCCGTCAGGCACCATGAATAGTGTGATCTTTTTTGAAGCCAAAATCGCTCGATCCAGGAAAGAACAGAAGATAATAGCCAAATGACGAATATCAGTTAACACACGGTCTTCCATGTGTCAACGCAATTTAATCCATAAAATCACAATTTTTTTCTATAGCGCTGAACGGCTTTGCCGCAGGCAAGGCTTGAGATCGCGGCGGCTTGCTGATAACATGGCATCCAACCGCCAACGGTTTACCGGGGTGTTTACCCTTTCATCCAGCCCGAAAGCCGGAAACCCTGAGGAAAACCGTAAGTTTGGACGCTTGGTTCTTGATGCCCTGGAACCACTTACACGGATGTCTCCATGGAAAAATCCAGGAAAGTAGCTCTCATCAGCCTCGGTTGCGCCAAAAACATGGTCGACAGCGAGCATATGCTCGGCATGCTCCAGGCAAACGGGTTTACACTGGTATCCGGGGTGGATGAGGCCGAATTTGTGGTCATCAATACCTGCGGGTTTCTGGAGTCCGCCGTGGAAGAGGCCATCGACACCATTCTGGAAACTGCGCGTCTCAAGAAAAAAGGGCGACTAAGGAGACTGGTGGTGGCCGGTTGCTTTGTGCAACGCTACGGCTATAAATTGGCGAGGGAGATCCCTGAGGTGGATGGGTGGCTGGGAACAGGAGAGATCTCCCGTGTGGCAGAGATCCTCGGCAGAGAGGCGATGGCGTCCCAGCCGTTTTTTATCTGCCGCCCCGCCTTCCTGGCCGACCATCATGTCCCCAGAGTGCAGACGACCCCCTTTTACACCGCTTATCTCAAGATCGCAGAAGGATGCTCTCACCGATGCACATATTGCATCATCCCAAAATTGAGAGGTCCTTTCAGGAGCCGACAGCTGACATCTCTGGTCCGGGAGGCCGAGGAGATGGCCGGCAGGGGCGTCAAGGAGATCAATCTGATTGCGCAGGATACCAGCCTATACGGGAAAGATCTGTACGGCGAACCCCGGCTTAACGAATTACTGGAGAGATTGGTCCGGATAAACGGCATCCGGTGGATCCGGCTGTTATACCTTCACCCGAATCGGGTATCGGAGTCCCTGCTGGACATCATGGATAGGGAGGAGAGCATCTGTCCCTACCTGGATATCCCGCTTCAGCATGTGAATCAACATCTCCTGGCAGCCATGGGACGCGATCCTCACAAGGAGACACCGGAAGAATTGATTGAAAGGATCAGGGGTAGAAAGCGGGACATCAGCATTCGAACGACCCTGATGGTGGGGTTTCCAGGCGAAACAGAAGAGATGTTCGATCAGCTCTGTGGTTTTGTGACAACAGCCGAACTGGACTATTTGGGGGTATTCGCCTTCAGCCCTGAGAAGGGGGCACACGCCACCCGGCTTCAACCGGCGGTTGACCGTGATACGGCTCAAAAAAGGGCGGCCCGGATCATGAACATTCAGGCGGAAATTTCAAAAAAATTAAACACTCGAAAGGTCGGTGGGATTTTTCCTGTACTGATTGAAGGCCCCAGCCCCGAAACCGACCTGTTGCTGGCCGGAAGGACGGAGACAATGGCCCCGGACGTGGATACAGGCGTCCTTATCAATGAAGGGGAGGGTATCATCGGGGAGATCATGCCTGTTCGGATTACAGAAGCGCATACCTACGATCTCGTGGGAAAAATCCTCTAATTTTTCGAGATCATACGAAAACGCCCGGCAAAAAGTGCGACCTTTGCGCTTCCCATGCAGAAGGAAGATTCAGCATGGGGGAAGCCTCGCCGCACAGGTCGGAAAAGTATGCCCCGGGGATGTGCGGGTCTGAAGGTCCGGGAGGGCCTGAATTAGGTTGTAAATTTTTTTTTAGTACATTATCGTCTGGGAGAAGAGAACCGACGCCCCCATTGGAATAATGACATGATGGGAGACCGGGATCATGGGGTTTTCGGGGGCGCGTTTGTCCGATTCCGGATTCACCATCCCGGCTGATTTGCGAGACGACCGGCCTATAGAAAGGAAGATTTCTTTTAATATCATGCAGTCGGATACACCAAAGGGAGTACCGTTTAAGCGTCACTTTGACATCATCAACAGGGAATTGTATGAGGTATTGAAGTCCCGCGTGCCCCTGATTGAAGATATGGGCAAACACACGCTCCTGGGAGACGGCAAGAGGCTCAGGCCCCTCATGTTTGTGCTTTCATGCAATCTCTGCAATTATCACCGAGAAGATATCTACCGGCTCTCAACGATTTTCGAATATATCCATACTGCTTCCCTGCTCCATGATGATGTGCTGGATAACGCTGAGATCAGGAGAAAAAGGCCTTCGGCAAACCAGGTCTGGGGCAATCATGCCGCGGTCCTGGAAGGGGATTTTCTCTACTCCAAGGCCTTGTCCATCGGCGTCCGGGTCAACAACATGCCCTTTCTGACGAGACTCACAGAGACTACTCTGCGTATGACCGAAGGCCAGATCCTGGAATTTGTGCACACCAATGATTGGAACCTCAATAAAGAGCAATACATGGAGATTATCACCGCCAAGACCGCCATCCTCATATCAGCGGCCTGCGCCTGCGGGGCCATCATTTCAGTGGCTGAGACAAAAAAGGAGGAATCCCTGGCACAATTCGGGCTCAATGCAGGCATCGCCTTTCAACTCATAGACGATCTCCTGGACTACACCTCTTCGGAAAGGGTTTTTGGCAAGCCGGTGGGAAAAGACTTGCGGGAAGGGAAGATGACCCTGCCGCTTATCTATACCCTGTCGCAGATCGAAGCAAGTGAAAAGAAGCGGGTTAAAGCCCTTCTCACAAACCCTGGAACGACCGATGACGATTACCAGGATATCATTGATCTGGTGAGGAGAAACGGGGCACTGGATCGTGTCCAACAAGAGGCCCAGGGATTTGTGGACCATGCTGCAGACTGCCTCAAGATATTCCCTGATTCTGAGACAAAGAGGGAGTTGATACGCCTAAGTCAGCATATTATAGACAGAGAGCATTGAGGGATTCGGGAATCGAGGAATTGAGGAATTGGAGAATTGGAGAATTCGCTATCCCGGTTTATGCAGGTTCTCAGATCTACACCCGGAGCGGCAACAAGTCTTCTCCCAGTATTAACTCTCCCTTGTAGGTCCTGCGGCACTGGGCCGCCACGTCCGTGCGCAGGCATTCCGGATAGAAGTGAGTCAGAACCAGGCGCTCGACACCTGCCAGGGTGGCCATGCGTCCGGCCAGAGAAGGGGTCAGATGTCCTTCACATCCCTCATTGTCCGGGAAAGAAGATTCCAGGATCAACAGATCAGCCCCTCGGGCCAGTTCCACCACCGCGTCGCAGAACCCGGTGTCTCCTGAATAGACCATGGCCTTTCCCGTCCGATCCTGGACCCGATAGGCCAGACTGTGGGGGGTGTGATCCGTGGGCGATGTGATCACCGTGAAGTTTCCATAGCCTTTTCGGCTGTTTCTCCCGGTGTCAAGCGCTTCAATTCCCATGACCTCAGGGGGAAGGTCCAGCCAGCCGGGGTAGGCGGCCTGAAGATCGGCGATCAGTCTTGCAATGCCGGGAGGCCCCGCAACCTTGAAGGGCCGTCTTCTCCGGAGCACAGCGGGGTTCCTTGATGCAAAAAGGAGATGGACCAGGTCTCCGGTATGATCCGGATGAAAGTGTGTCACAAATACATGTTCGATCTGTTCGTAGTTGATGCCGGCCCTCGTCAGTTGACGCAGGGTTCCTGGTCCCAAGTCAAACAGGACCGGTTTCCCATCGATCACCACCACAATGGCGGGGGAGCCCCTGTCGTTAAGTGGGATGGCGGTCCCTGAGCCGAGAATGATCGCCTTCATGCATGCCCTCCCATCCCCTCTTGAGTCGTTCTTTTCCCTTTCTGATGAGGTGTTATCCCTCCCTGAGGGTGCCGATAATCTCCTCGATGCCCGATATTCCATGACTCCGGCAGAAGTCCCTTAATCCCTCGATGATATTGACAGATGCCTGTGGCTGGACGAAGTTGGCAGTTCCCACCTGGATGGCCCGGGCCCCTGCGATGAGGAACTCGAGGGCATCCCGATGGTCCATGATCCCCCCCACGCCGATGACAGGGATGCGGACCGCCTTGACCACCTGGCGGACCATAAAAAGGGCCACCGGCCGGATAGCCGGTCCGGACAGCCCCCCGGAGAGGTTGGCCAGTCTGGGGACGCGCTTTTCAATATCAACGGCCATGCCGGTAAGGGTGTTGATCAGGGTCAGGGCATCCGCGCCCGCATCTTCCACGGCCAGAGGCGGATTCCCCTCCCTGGGGGAGAGGGAAACCCCTTTGACCACGATCCCGCCCAACCGGTTCAAATCCATCAGGGGGGAAAATTCCCGGCCGTACCCGAAGGTCCCGGATGCGGTCAGCACAGGATTTTTTAACTCCAGAGACCCGATGCGGACCCGTAAATCAGGATGGATCTCCATTTAGAGCGCCCCCCAATCCAGATCAGTGGCGTCAAACACCGGTCCATCCTGACATACATGCCGGTAGGCCCGATCCTGTCCGGGCGCCGCCTTCACCGCACACCCCTGACATGCCCCCAGCCCGCAGGCCATCAATGCCTCCAAAGAGACCTGGCAGGAGATTTTCCTGTCACGGGTCACTGCCATAACCGCCTTCAACATCGGGAGCGGACCGCATGCAAAGACCATCCCGGGATCCCCGCTCAGACCGGTCATTGCCTTTTCCAGAAGCTCCGTCACAAGGCCGTGATGTCCGGCCGAGCCATCGTCCGTGGCGATCGATATCGCCATGCCCGACAGGCCCAGTTCATCGACCCCGACAATCTGATCAGCAGAACCAAACCCGGCAAAAAAAGTAAAACTTTCCGGCGGCATCCATCGAGACAGGAACAGGAGCGGGGCAATCCCAATGCCCCCGGCCACCAGAATGGTGCCTTGTCCTGCGAGGGGACGTGCAAACCCCCTTCCCAAAGGGCCCAGGACCTGCAGCCGTTCACCTTTTCTCGCATCCGACATGATCCGGGTTCCACGGCCCACCACCCGGTAGAGGATAAGTACCAGGTCGTCCACGGCATCACAGATGGAAAAAGGCCTCCTTAAAAGCGGGTCCATGCCCTGGCCCACCCGGAGCATGACGAACTGCCCGGGTCGGGCCTCCGCCGCAATCTCGGGGGACCGCACCCCCATCAAAAAGGCGCCCGCGGCGACCTGTTTGTTGAATATAATTTCCGTATCCTGTTCAATCACAATTTCGCAGGCCTTCCCTTCGGCCACACCGTCCTTGTCATCTAATCCTTGACCGTCACCTTGGTAATCACCACCGGCTCAACCGGGACGTTTGCCATGGACACACGGTTCCCGGTTTCAACCTTGGAGATGGCATCCACCACCTCCATCCCCTGGGTTACCTTTCCAAAAACCGTGTATCCCCATCCCTCAGGCGTCTTGCTCTTGTGGTTCAGGAAGGCGTTGTCCTTGGTGTTGATGAAAAACTGGGCCGTTGCACTGTGGGCGTCCTGGGTGCGCGCCATGGCCACGGTGCCCCGGTCATTCCTGAGGCCGTTATCGGCCTCGTTCTCGATGGACATCTCTGTCAGCTTCTCTTTCATCTTCGGGGTGAACCCACCGCCCTGGATCATGAAGTCGGGAATGACCCGATGGAAGATGGTGCCGTCGTAATGTCCCCATCGCGCATAGTTGAGGAAATTGGCCACCGTCTTAGGCGCTTCATCCGGATACAGTTCGAGCACAATGGTCCCCTTTGATGTTTCGATGGTGACCCGGGGTTTGTCGGACAAGGCCTGCCCCGCCCCTGCAAAAGCCCCGATGAAAAAAACGAGCACACATGAAAAAATCCCCAGCCTCATTTGCAAGCCTCCGATATTATTACTCCTTTTTTGTGCGTTGAAACTTGGGCCCGCATGAACCGTGACCCTTGATCGGGCGACCCTGAACCCCCGTCTCTACTGGACGTGAACATTGACCCAATCCATCCCCAACCAGGGCCCTAATGGGTTGCCACCCGGAGGAACCACCGCGAAATAAAACGTGTAGTCTCCTGAAACGAACGACATTTGAGGCAGCGCCAGGGGGGAAAGGGTAAATAGAGGATACTGGATGCACATATGGATCCCGGGTTGCCATCCGGTCGGGTACACATATGAATACCAGTCGGCCGGCGAGGCAAGGGGCGTGTGGACGGCTATCCACCAATCGGCAGTCTGTCCCGCCAGACCGCCCGGATTCATGCTCACCGTAATGGAGACCGGATCGCTTTGCGTTACGACTAAAGTGCCATCCTGGCCGTTCGCCTTGATGTCAGGGACAGGATTTGAAGGGGAGCCGCCCGCAAAGAGATTGTAATAGTAGTTGAGAAGGGGGACGAACTCCTCCGTGGCCTTTTGTTGCCCCTCCGTGTTCGGATGGCTGTCCCATTCATCAGTGGGATAGGCGGAAAAATTATAGGCTGTATTGGTCACATGCTGGATGGCCCCATTGTAATACCGGTGATGGTTGTCCTGGGCGGTCAGGACATTAAAATAGTCAAACACGCAGACATTCTGGTATGGATACCCCGATAACCAGTCATTGACCAGCCAGTTATTGAACGCCCGGGCATTCGCCGCCCGGTGCTCGGGCGTCTGGTAGTCCTCCCCGTAGGCATTTTGAGTCTGGGGCGGGGCGGTGATGACCACAAACAGCTTGTCCTGGCGGGTCTGAAAGTAGGTCAACAGGTTGTTGTAGACCGCCTTGGCATTGCTCACCGTATACTGGTCATTGGGTTCTGTCCCGGCTGGATCATCCGGATCTCCAAAAAGATCGGAATTGGGGAAACAGGACTTGAACATGATGATCTGGTTCTCCCCGCCCGGATCGGTCGCCAGACGCGACCAGGAACCGAATCCATCGATATTCTGATTGTTTTCTGCATACAGCGCCGTAAGGATCGTGGTACTGTTCAAACCGGTGAACCATTCGGGCCAGTTGGGGATGTCTGTACGGTCGCCGATGCCGTCAGGCCCCCAGCCGTAGTTGGTGGCGCTCACAAAATAGTTGTTGTTCATCAGAGCAGACCCGAGACCGCCGTAAGGTTGCTCCTCATTGGGATCGGCGAGCCAGTTCCCTCCGGTGGAGTGGTGAATGAAGATCAACTTCACCACAGATGCAGGGGGGGTGCTGTCTGCCGCACACATCCCCGGGCTGATGATCCAGGTTAATGCCGCTGTGATAAACGCCGCCACTATCAAGCCTCTTGCTTTCATGTCCCATCCCCCTGTCATTGTCTGTGAAGAACGCCACGGCATCCAGTTAACGCCGATCCCCCCATTGTCAAACATACGGCTAACGGTTGTCGGTTTTGACGGGTTCCAGGAAGCGGGTCACCGCAAGGCTGCCGACCCGGCTTCTGTAAATCGCATCCCTACTGGACCTGGACCTTCACAAAATCCATCCCGAGCCAGGGCCCTAATGGGTTGCCACCCGGAGGAACCACGGCGAAATAAAAGGTGTAGTCTCCTGAAACGAACGACATTTGAGGCAGCGCCAGGGTGGAGAGGCTAAATAGAGGATACTGGATGCACATATGGATCCCGGGTTGCCATCCGGTCGGGAACACATACGAATACCAGTTCGCCGGCGAGGCAAGGGGCGTGTGGACGGCTATCCACCAATCGGCGGTGCTCTGGGCCATGTCGCCCGGATTCATGCTCACCGTAATCGAGACCGGATCGCTTTGCGTAACGACTAAAGTGCCATCCTGGCCGTTCGCCTTGATGTCCGGCTTAGGGTCAGCATACTCATAAGCGCCCATGTCATACCCCGGACCCTGGGGCCGCGATGTCCCTCTGATATCCGTTGCCGGGGCATCCGTGGAGGTGCCCGTGTCAATGCAGGGAGACCCTTTTGTCAGACGATAGTCTCCTGTCCCCGTACTGACAAACAGCGGGTCTCTGTTATCCAGGTTACTTGGGTCAATGGAAAACGGGAGGACGATATCGGTTCCTGCCGCGCTTTGATCAAAGTCGTTGTTGAGCAGGCTCACCGGCGATGCAACGCCGTTTTCATTTTGATCGTTAAAGATACAAAGGTCATTCCCCTCATAATACCCGCTGTTGGCGTAGATAATGTTGTTGTGTATCTCGGCATTGTCCGAATCTTGGTCTAGCATGACCGTCAGACCTGCACCCAACCCTTCTGATAAGTTGGATGCGATGGTATTGTTGATGACCCGGATGGAGTCCCCTTCAACAAGGACGGCCCCGTGATACCACGTGGCGAAATTACCATAAAAAAGATTGTTGATCACGGATACGGAGCCGCCGGATGCATGTATGCCGCCGGCCGCACCGTCCGCGATGTTGTCCCTGATTACATTGGCCGTCAAAACAAGGGTGCCTTCGCCGTGGATGCTGGCGCCGCCGCCGTAGTAATCGCTATCGTTTCCATAGATCGTGTTATGGGAAAGCGTGATGGTTCCGCCTGAGGAAATATACATTCCCCCGCCGAACTCGGCGGCATGGTTGCCATAGGCGATGTTGTTGCTGACCGTCACATTCCCATTCCATGAGTCTATGCGCAGCCCGCCCCCCCGTTCGGCTGAACCATTTTGGAAGGTAATGCCGTCACACTCAAAATCAGCGTCCCCTTCGATAGTGATTCTCAAGATCGTCGCTGAAGAATTGCGTGACAGGACGGTATTCGAAGGGTTTAGGACCCTGGAGGAGCAGTCAGCCGTATATCCCCCCATGACGGCAAGGGCTTCCTGGGACTGATACGTGAAATTGCCGGTATAGGCCCCCTGTGCGATGTGTATCTCGTCCGCCTCGCCGTTGTCTTCCGCAGTGCCCAGCGCTGCATGGAGCTGACTGCTGTTGGTCACACAAAAAGTGGCTGCCTCGGCTGAATCGATGCCTTGATAAACAAAGGCCAGCCCAATTAGGATCACAAGGTACGGGATTTGTCGAAATCGATCTGTTTTCATTCTTGCCTCCCTCCTGACATGTTTTTTTTAGGTCCCCTTGAAGGTCCAAGATATTTCAATTAGGTGTGAGTATGTTGCCTGGCAAAAACAACCAAAAAGAGAAGGCTGAAAATTAGATTTTTTCACGTCATAACTTGATGCATTCGTAAAAAGTCGTCACCCCGTTGAAAAACGGGGTCCAGAGGTTTTTTAACTGATTGAATCCCGCTGTTGCGGGACTGGATTCCGGCTTTCGCCGGAATGACGAAAAATGACATTTCCTGACTTTTTACGAGACCATCATAACTTGACAGTCCAAAGATTTCACGTCATGCCGGACGTGATCCCCGCAAGTACGGGATCTTCGACCGACATCCAGGACATTTAAGTTATCAAAAAGACACTGGATTCCGGCTCCCGGATCGGAGTCCGGGACAAGCTTCGCCGGAATGACGGCCTGGAATTTATGCATTCAATAAAATCAATACATTACGAGAACTTTGGACTGTGGAGATCATAATATAAGTTCATTTTTCAGGTTAATATAGCTTAATGAGTATAAGGAAGATTGATACGGTGTGTCAATACAATCTCTTCCCGCCAAAGAGGACGAAAATCAATTTCCTTGTCTGTCCAACCATTCACGCTTTCAGGGAGAGGTCGTCATGGGCAACGGTAATCGGATAGGGGACCTGCCTGTCCGAGATGATGCGATTGACGGTTTCCTGCCACTGGGCCTGGTTGAGGGGGATGGGATAGGGATCCCCTCCGGCTGGGGGCCGCATCGGGTCTTTGGGTTCGTATTTCTTGAGAAAGCTGTTGGCCGGGTCGCCGGCAACCCTGTCCGCATCGCCCATGTGAACGAGGAAGGTCTCCTTTTTGGGTCTGAGACGTTTAATGAACCGGATGGCCCTTTGAAAACTCATGTGGTGGGGCCGATTATGCACAGGTTCATTGAGCCAGAAGGATTGAATCACCAGATAATCGGGTTCAAAGAGATCCGATGGCGGATCGGGGATGTCCGAGAAATCAGAGGTGTACACGATCCGTACGGTTTCCCCTGAAATGCCTTTGACCTTGAAAAGGAACCCCACCGACCCCTGTGCAAAAGGTCCGTGATAGGTGTCGAAGGGAAACACCTCAAACTCGCAGACGTTAACCCATTGCCCCGGCTCGATAGTGCAAACCCGGATGACCTCCATATCTTCCAGATAATCAAACCGCTTTCGTATCACCTGGTGACTTCTGGACGTAAGATAGACCGGTATGGGTTTGAATGCCCCCCGGGGCCTGTTCCTTTTGAATGCAAAAAGCTCGTCGAGACCGATGTAGTGGTCGCTGTGTTCATGGGTGATCAACACCCCATCGATCCTGTCGATGTTGTGTCTTGTCAGCTGGGACCTTGCATCCGGGCCGCAGTCCACCAGGAGTGTGGTCTGGTTCTTCAGGAGGAGGGAGGTGCGATCCCGCTTTTCCCCTTTTTGCCGCATCTCACGGCAGATGAGGCAGTCGCAGTTCAGTTCCGGGAGACCCCAGGCCGCGCCGGTTCCCAGGAATATCAAGTCCATACAAGCCATCTCCTTCCGGCAGTGGTCAGGGATTCAGTAACGACGTCTCGGGATAGACGGGTTTTGGTGCGGACGCCATATCCTTACTCCCGGAATCGTTACTCCTTTTAAAATTGCGGAGAGTGTGGTAAACTTTTTGGCTCATGTTGGAAAATGTCCTGAATGCAAAACAGTAACACGATCTGAATCGAAATCAAATGAGAATCATATTTTTTGCGGGGAAGGGCGGGGTCGGGAAGACCAGTGTGGCCGCCGCCACAGGGATCAAGGCGGCCCGTGCAGGCAAAAAGACCCTGGTCATGTCTCTGGATGTGGCCCACAGCCTTGCCGATATTTTTGACCTGGACAGGGGCCTGATTGACAAGAACCGAGGGAAACCGATCAAGGTGGGAAATACCCTCTGGATCCAGGAACTGGATATTCAGGAAGAGATCGAAAAGAACTGGGGGGATATCCACAAATACATCTCCACCCTCCTCAACACCACCGGGCTGGATGAGATCCTGGCCGAGGAACTGGCCATCCTGCCGGGGATGGAGGAGGTGAGTCTCCTCCTCTACATCAATCGGTATGTCCGGACAAAGAAATTCGATGTCATTCTTCTGGATTGCGCACCCACGGGCGAATCGCTCAGGTTCATCAGCATTCCAACCACCCTGGAATGGTACATAAAAAAGATATTCAAGATGGAAAAGGCCATTGCCAGGTATGCCCGTCCCATCGCCAAACGGCTGTACGATGTTCCCCTTCCGGGCGAAGACTACTTTGATGCCATTGAATTCCTGTTCCAGCGCCTGCAGGGGGTGGACGAGATCCTGGTGGATCCCAAGACAACAACGGTGCGTCTCGTCACCAATCCTGAAAAGATCGTACTCAAGGAAACCCAGCGGGCCTTCATGTATTTTTCTCTTTACAAAATGAGCATAGACGCCATTATCATGAATCGTATTCTTCCGGAGAGTATTCATGACGACTATTTTGAGGACTGGAGGGAGCGGCAGGGCGAATATATCCGGCAGGCAGAGGCGTATTTCAGCCCGATTCCCCTTTTTCCGGTAAATCTCTTCAGGGGAGAGATATTGGGGAAGGAAAGCCTCGCGTTGCTGGCTGATCAGATATACGGAGACAGGGACCCGCTGGAGCGGTTTTTTGACGGGCAGCCGTATTCTCTGGTCAAGGTCAACGGCAGGTACCAGTTGAAGATCAAGCTCCCCTTTATAGAGAAGAAGGATGTGGACCTCAATAAGGTGTCGGATGAACTGGTTATCCGTATCGGAGGCTTCAAGCGGCACATCCTCCTCCCCAGACAGGTGGCCTCCTCGACATCGGTCAGCGCCAAACTCGACGGGGCGGATCTGTCCATTGCGTTTGAACCTTGATGAAAGCGGTTGAATTGGAGGTAGCCATGGTCAAAACAAAAGATGAGACTCTGAACGAACAGATGATATGCCCGATCGGCAGGTTTTTTTCAAAACTTGAAAAGGCATCCCGGAGGAAATCCAAATTTACAGAACATCTGTCCCGGTCACGGATCGAGTTCCTCAAGGCCGTGAAATCCCTGATCGATGAAAAGATAGAAGACCTGGAGAAGGAGGGCGTTCCCCGGGGACAAAAAAAGGCCACCCGAATCAAGGTGGAATAGGGGCGGGTTGCTGGATGCTGGTTGCTGGTTGCTGGATGCTGGATACTTGATACTGGATGCTGGATGCTGGATACTGGATACTGGATACTGGATACTTGAAACTGGATGGGCGGATGGCGGATGGCTGAGTAGCGCAATCCCGCTTTCCAGCGGGACTTACCAGCTCAACAGCTTACCCGCTCACCCCGTGTTCTTGGGCCTGGCGCCTTACGCCTAAAAACTATTCACAACGAAAGAGAGGTTATAAATTCATTGGAAATTGTCGCCATCAAGGGATTCAGAGACATCCTTCCTGACGAGACACGGGTCTGGGAGTGGATTGAGGGCGAGGCGAGACGCGTTTTTGAGACCTTTGGCTTTCAGGAGATCAGGACCCCCATACTGGAGAAGACAGAACTCTTCAGCCGCGGCATCGGCCAGGAAACCGATATCGTATCCAAGGAGATGTACACTTTCCTTGACATCAAGGGGCGAAGCCTCACCCTGCGGCCGGAGGCCACCGCCTCAGTGGTGAGGGCCTATATCCAGAACAGGTCCTATCAGACCTACCCGGTGCAAAAATTATACAGCATCGGGCCGATGTTCCGGCATGAGCGGCCCCAGAAGGGACGCTTCAGGCAGTTTCATCAGATAAACGCCGAATTGTTCGGGGACCCGGGCCCCAGGAGTGATGCGGACATGATCGCCATGGCCGTTTTCCTGTTTCGGTCCATTGGGCTCGATGATGTGACCCTCAACCTCAACTCCCTCGGGTGTGCCGAGTGCCGGCCCAGGTTCCGGGAAGAGCTCAAGGATTTTCTGATGGACAAGAGGCCCCGGCTCTGTGAGGACTGTCAGCGACGGGCCGACGTCAACCCCCTCCGGGTCTTTGACTGCAAGGTGGACGCGTGTAAAGAGATGGTCTCTGACGCCCCCTCCATCGCCGGATTTCTCTGCGAGGCGTGCCGGGAACATTTCGGATCTCTCCAGGATGCCCTCCGCGACCTGGAGATCCCGTTTGTTTTGAATGACCGGCTTGTCAGGGGGCTTGATTACTACAACCGGACCACCTTTGAAATCCAGACAGAACGCCTCGGCGCACAGAACGCCGTTGCCGGCGGGGGCCGGTACGACGGTCTGGTGAAACTCCTGGGCGGGCCGGATCATCCTGCCATCGGATTTGCACTGGGCATGGAACGGGTGGTCGCCCTGATCGGAGACGACCATCCGCTTCAAGAGAGGCGTCCCGATCTCTTTATCGCCGCGTTGGGGGGGGCCGCTGCCAGGCTCGCCTTCAAATGGGCCGTGGACCTCCGGAGAAACGGCCTCTGGGTGGAAATCGATTATGGGTCGACAGGGCTTAAATCCCAGATGAAAAAGGCGGACCGGCTCGGGGCCGGACAGGTCCTGATGGTGGGCGAAAAAGAACTTGAGATCGGCAGGGGCGCACTGAGAAACATGCTCACCAAAGAACAAAGGGATGTGGAATTAAAAGATGCCGTAAACGTCTTAAAAGAAATTCTAAAGGATGAGAGAGAACGGGATGCCGGAAATTGATTCGTTAGGGAACTGGTTGCGCACACACGATTGCGGGGCCTTGAGGAAAGCGGACGCGGGCCGGGAAGTGACCCTCATGGGATGGGTCAACAGCAGGCGGGACCTGGGAAATCTGATTTTTATTGACCTTCGGGACAGGGAGGGGATCACCCAGGCGGTCTTTGATCCCCAGGTGAATCATCAAACCCATGAAAAGGCCCATGTGTTGAGAAATGAATGGGTCGTGGCCATCCAGGGAGAGGTGACGCCCCGGCTTCGGGGCCAGGAAAACAGCCAGATGCCGACCGGCGACATCGAGGTGATGGTGACCGGGATGAAGATCCTCAACCTCACCGAAACGCCCCCCTTCCAGGTGGACGGGGCCGTGGATGCCTCCGAGACCCTGAGATTGAAGTATCGCTATCTGGAACTGAGAAGGCCGCAGCTCTTCCGTAATTTCCGCAAACGCCACCAGATCGCCTCCTGCATCCGGCAATTCCTGGACCAAAAAGGGTTTATCGAGGTGGAAACGCCGATTCTCACCAGGAGCACACCCGAGGGGGCCAGGGATTATCTGGTCCCGAGCCGGGTCAGCAAGGGGATGTTTTATGCCCTCCCCCAATCGCCCCAGCTCTTCAAACAGCTTCTCATGGTGGCCGGGTTCGACCGCTACTACCAGATCGTCCGCTGCTTTCGGGACGAAGACCTCAGGGCCGACCGCCAGCCTGAATTTACCCAGGTGGACCTGGAGATGGCCTTTGTTGACGAAGACCGGGTCATGGACATTTTTGAAGGGATGATGGCCGAGCTGTTCCATAGGATCCTGGACCGGGAGATCCCCCTGCCCATTCAGCGTCTGACCTACCAGGAGGCCATGGACCGGTTCGGTACGGACCGGCCGGACCTGCGCTTCGGCATGGAGCTGCGGGATATCAGCGATTTGGCAGCGCAATCCGATTTCAGGGTCTTCAGGGAGGTGGTCGCCTCGGGGGGCGCGGTGAAGGCGATCCGGGTGGAAAAGGGGGGGCCTTCCTATTCCCGGAAAGGGCTGGACGACCTCACTAAGGTGGTGAAGACCGCCGGGGCAAAGGGTCTTTCCTGGATCAAGGTCGGCCCGCAAGGCTGGCAGTCCTCTCTGGCCAAGTTCTTCCAGGAGGGGGCGCAACACGCCCTCAACCAGAGGCTCGACGTCCGGCCGGAAGACCTGATCCTCATGGTGGCGGATCGGCCGGGAATCGTGAATCAGGCATTGGGGGCCCTGCGGCTGCAGGTGGCCCGGCAACAGGATCTGATCCCGCAAGAGGTCTATTCCTTTGTATGGATCACCCAGTTCCCCCTGTTTGAGTATGATGAGTCCGAAGGGAGGCTGGCCGCGGTCCATCACCCCTTTACCTCCCCCCTGGAAGAGGATCTGGACCTCCTCGCGGAAACGCCCGAACGGGTCAGGGCCAGGGCCTACGATCTGGTCTTAAACGGCTCGGAGATCGGCGGGGGGAGCATCCGGATTCACACCATGGCGGTTCAGGAAAGGATCTTCCATACCCTGGGGATCCCTCCTGAAGAGGCCCGGATGAAATTCGGGTTCCTGCTGGAGGCCCTTCGGTATGGCGCCCCTCCCCACGGCGGGATGGCCCTGGGATTCGACCGGCTGGTGGCCCTCATGACCGGGGTGCAATCGATCCGGGAGATCATCGCCTTTCCCAAAACCACCAGCGCAGCGTGTCTGATGACGGATGCCCCCTCCGGTGTGGACCCGCAACAGCTGAAGGAACTGGGGCTCGGCCTATACGCTGAAGACCCTAAGCCTTGACGTGTACGGGTTTTTTGGGTTCATCGCGGGCGTATTTCATCTCCCTGGTCCCCACACAGAGCGCGGGAACCAGTGCCAACTCCGGACGCCCACGGGCAACCCTTCTTCGCACGTTGCAGAGAAGTTACAGACAACGAGTCTAAGGCGGAAACCCTGCCACGCGCTCAATACTTTTTACCGGTCTTTCGGATTTTTCCTTGAAAAGGGAGATCCGATGTCTATTTTGCTTGACACCCAGGTTTCAATCAGGCATAAAACTCCGCTTAAGAAAATTTTAATTAATGCATACAGAAAGGATGTGGTCAAAATGGTTTGTTCAACTGTAAAAGAAGGTCAGGAGTGTTTCTTCATGTCCAAGAAAGGCTGCGGATTCAATGGCGGCAGCTGCCATATCATTATTGAGGCGTGCGAAGGCTGCCAGAAAGCCGCAGAATATCCCACCGGCAAATATTGTACGGTATCCCCTGATCCTGCCGCCAAGTGGCGTATGGGGGCCTGCAACATGGCGACCCATATTCAAGCATCTGCCAAAAAAGACGCCGCAAAGGTGAACCCGCTCAAGGCATCCAAGCGCGCGTCCCACTAAACTGTCCGGGCCACGGACAGATACAAAGGAACTCCCGGGTTTTATCTGGAAGGATTCATGACCGCCTCAAAGGCGGCCACGCAGTCCCTGTCCCATTTTGTCCCCGCATGAGTTTTCAAAATGTTGAGGGCCATATCCGGGGGTTTGCCCTTTTGATAGGGTCTATCGGTGGTCATGGCGTCAAAGGCATCGGCCACGGCCAGTATCTTGGCGCCTAACGGGATCTCTTTGTCCGCGAGACCGCAGGGATAGCCTTTGCCGTCGGGCCGTTCGTGGTGAGAGTGGACATAACTGAGGGCCGGTCCCAGGAAATCGAGGGCCTGGAGGATCTTGACCCCGGTGGCCGGATGACTCATGATCTCCTTGACCACGTCAGGGGGATTCCTGGCGGGATGGGGATTAAAGAGCCGGTCTGAAAATCCGATTTTACCGATATCGTGCAGGATCCCCCCCAATCGGACATATTCCACGTCCTCTTCTCCCATGCCCAACTCACGGGCGATCCGAACGGCCAGGCCGGCGACCCTTTCCGCATGGCCTTCGGTGTAGACATCCCGGGCCGCCAGGGCATTGGCCATGGCGGAAACCGAATTGATGGTGCTCTGCCGGATTTTTTCGTTCAACTCCTCGAGCTCTTTCACCATCAGTTCCAACCGGTACTCCCTGGCCTCCACCTTCACCATCATGAGGCCCATGGCCTCGGCAATGGCCCGCACCGGCTCGGGCTGATCCTCCCGGGTCAGTTCCATGATGTCGTTGGAGTATCTCCCCGCGGCGATCTCCTCGATGATCTCCAGTAACCGTTCAACAGACATTGTTCACCGTCCGGAAAAAAAAGTGGCTGAAGTGAGCTGAGCTGCATAGCTGTTGAGTCCCGCTGGAAAGCGGGATTCAGCTATCGGTCATGAGCCATGAGCGTATCCAGTATCCAGCATCAAGTATCAAGTATCAAGTATCCAGCATCCAGCATCCAGTTTCCCGCTAATCCCTCGTCATATAAACAAGAAACTCCCGGTTCCCCTTGGGTCCCAGGAGGGGAGAGGGGATATGCCCGTGAACCCGCCACCCCGAGTGTTCAAAAAACCGGGTCAGGTCCTCAATGACCCCCTGGTGAAGGAGAGGGTCCCGCACGACCCCCCCTTTGCCGACCTTCCCCTTTCCCACCTCGAATTGGGGCTTGATCAGCGCAATGATAAAGGCGTTTTCCCGAAGGAGCCGGGAAACAGGAGGGACAACCTGTTTGAGCGAGATAAACGAGACGTCAATGACCGCCCCATGGGCAAGGATGTTCAGACGTTCCGGTTCCAGGTACCGGATGTTTGTTTTTTCAAGGACTTCCACCCTCGGGTCCTGCCGGAGCGTCCAGTCCAGCTGGCCGTAGCCCACATCGATTGCCGTGACCCTGCCGGCACCGCGCTTGAGGAGACAGTCTGTAAACCCTCCGGTGGATGCCCCCACATCCAGCAGGGTGAGCGCCTGGACGCTTACTCGAAAGTGTTCGAGCGCGGCCTCCAGTTTCTGGCCGCCCCGGCTGACAAACGGCGGGCGGGACTCCTTGAGAGAGACGGCTGCCTGATCCGGCACAGGATGCCCGGGCTTGTCAACCCGCGTACCATCCACCAAAACGAGACCGGCCATGATCATGGCCTTTGCCTTTTCCCTGCTCCCGGCCAGGCCCCTGTCCACCAGAAGGCGGTCCAGTCTCCACCGGTCCTTTGCAGGGCGCTCGACACTCACAGCAGGCTTTTTGCCTCCCTCAGGATGCCGGCGCTGTCCAATCCGTATTTCGCCCTCAGGATATCCTGGGGGCCGTGCTCCACGAATTTGTCTGGAAGCCCGATCCTCCTGACGCGCACGTCTCTCAATCCCGCATCATTGAAAAGCTCCAGCAAGGCCCCGCCGAGTCCCCCCTGCCGGATGTTTTCCTCCACCGCCAGGACCCGGCCCGAGGCGGCCGCGATGTCCACCAGACTGCTGTCCAGCGGTTTGACAAACCGGCAGTTGACCACGCCCGCAGAAACCCCTTCTTTTTCCAAAACCGCCGCCGCCTCCAGGGAGGGGGCGACCATGCTCCCCAGGGCAAAGATCTGCAAGTCCTTCCCCTCCTTGAGGACCTCTGCTTGGCCGATCGGAAGCAGCTTGTACTCGGGATCTATGGCCGCGCCGACCCCTTTCCCCCGGGGGTATCGGATGGCCACAGGTCCGGGATGCTGCAGGGCCGTGTAGAGCATATGCCGCAATTCATTTTCGTCCTTGGGCGCCATGAAGGTCATATTGGGAAGGCTTCGCAGGTACGTAATATCAAAATGGCCGTGATGGGTGGGTCCGTCTTCTCCCACGAGCCCCCCCCTGTCAAGGGCGAACACCACCGGCAGATTGGTGAGGCAGACATCGTGGATAATCTGATCATAGGCCCTCTGGAGAAATGTGGAATAGATGGCCACCACCGGTTTGAACCCCTCGGTGGCAAGTCCCGCGGCAAAGGTCACGGCGTGCTGTTCCGCAATGCCCACATCCAGAAACCGTTCGGGAAAGGCCTGGGAAAATGCAGACAAACCGGTGCCCTCGGGCATGGCCGCGGTAACGGCAAACAGCTTGTCATCTTTTTGAGCCAGATCCACCATGGTGGCTCCGAATACGGAGGTATAGGAGGGAGACGTTCCAGGCTTGTTTTTGGGGGGCGTGCCCGTGGGGATCTCAAATGAGCCGACGCCGTGGAAATAGGCCGGGTCTTTTTCGGCAAAGGCATAGCCCTTCCCCTTCACTGTCAGGGCATGGACCAGGACAGGCCCCTCCAGGTTGGCGGCATTGGTGAAGGCCTCGATGAGCATGTCGAGACGGTGGCCCTGTATGGGGCCGATATATTTGAACTTGAAGGCCTCGAACATCATGCCCGGTGTAAAAAAGGTAATGAATGAGTCCTCGCCCTTGCGGACAAAACTCAGGATATTCTCCCCCACGCCCGGCAGGGACTTGATGAAATTCTCCAGGTCTTTCCTGAGATTGACGAACCGCCTGCCGGTCATCTTGCGGCTGATGAAGGAGGAGAAGGCGCCGACATTGGGGGCGATGGACATGGCATTATCGTTTAAGACGACGATCAGGTCCTTTTCGGTTTCCCCGGCCTGGTTAAGGCCTTCAAAGGCCATTCCAGCGGTCATGGAACCATCGCCGATCACCGATATCACCTTGCTCTTCTCCCCCTTGAGTTCCTTGGCCGTTGAGATCCCGAGACCCGCCGAGATGGAGGTGCTGCTGTGTCCGGTATCAAAGGTGTCGTAGGGGCTCTCAGATCTCTTGGGGAATCCGCTGATCCCTCCATAGGTCCGTAAGGTGTGAAACCGGTCTCTTCGGCCGGTAATCAGCTTGTGGGCATAGGCCTGATGTCCCACGTCCCAGATGATCTTGTCTTTCGGGGCGTCGAACACGTAGTGGAGGGCAAGGGCCAGCTCGACGGCCCCCAGACTGGGTGCCAGGTGGCCCCCGGTCTTGGAGGTGGTCTCGATGATCTGATGGCGGATTTCTCCTGCCAACCGCTGGAGTTCCTCAATGGAGAGCTGCTTCAGATCCGCAGGACTGTCGACGGTGTCCAGCAGCCGCTCTTTCGACTCAGATAGGGTCATTTTCTTCTCTCGATAATATATTGGGCAATCCGGCGAAGGGGGTCTGCCCTGCCGTCAAATTCCCGGAGTTGGTCTATGGCCCCCTGTACCAGTTCCCCCTGGATAAACTTGGATTGATCCAGGCCGAGGACTGCGGGATAGGTCATCTTACCCTTTTGTGCATCGGCCCCGGCCTGTTTGCCCATGGTTTCGCTGTCGCCTTCGATGTCCAGGATATCGTCCGAGATCTGAAAGGCGAGGCCGATTTTTTCCCCATAGGAGATGACGGCCTCTAACCGGGGGCCGTCAGCGCCTGCCAGTATAGCGCCGGAGGCCACGGATGCGGTGATCAAGGCGCCGGTCTTGTGGGAGTGCATGAAGTTTACCACCGCAAGGTCGGCCGGCCTCCCTTCCCATTGAATGTCAACGGCCTGGCCACCCACCATCCCCTGGTGCCCGGCGGCCCGGGCGATCATCCGGATCGCCTGAATCAGGGTACGGGGCGGGATCCGATCCGACATCTCCGGCGACGTCATGAAGCTGAAGGCCTCGGTCAACAGTCCGTCTCCTGCCAGAAGTGCCATCGGTTCCCCGAATACCTTGTGATTGGTCGGTTTGCCCCGCCTGAGATCGTCGTCATCCATCACAGGGAGGTCGTCATGGATCAGAGAATAGGTATGGATCAATTCCAGGGCGCAGGCCACAGGGAGGATGTCCCTTCCGGAACCCCCCACCGCTTCGGCCCCGGCCATGCAGAGGATCGGCCTCAGCCGCTTGCCCCCTGCAAAGAGGCTGTATCGCATGGCCTGTATGAGGTCGAAGGTAAGCCCCTCTGATTCAGGAAAATAGTCCTGCAGCGCGGCGTCCACCAGGCCCTTCTTTTCCGTAAGATATGCCTTGAGATCAAAACCCGCTTCAGAGGACATTATAACTCTCCGTTCAGATCAAAGGGCGCTTCACTCAATTTCCCGCCGCTTTCCTTTACCAGGAGTGTCACCTTTTTTTCCGCCGCCTCAAGTTCCCTGGAGCAGAACCCGGCCAGGTCCATCCCCTCTTCAAAGGCCTTCAGGGAATCGCTCAGGGAGAGATCCCCCCCCTCGAGCCCCTGAACAATCTCCTCCAACCGCTGCATTGCCTGTTCAAATTTTTTTTCGGCCATTGATCCCTCGTCTGAAACCGGAAGTATGCAAACGTGTTCAAAATTAACCATCCCATCTGATCTCTTATTACTTGAAAAACGGGAAAAATGCAAGCCCGCCTCTGGTCCGGTCAGGGGGGATAGGGGTACACGCCTTTTCCGGTTTTCCTCCCCAGATGACCCGCCCTGACCAGCCTGACCAGCAGCGGGCAGGGCCGGTATTTGTCTCCCAGTTCCCGGTGAAGGGTCTCCATGCAGGCCAGCATGATATCCAGGCCGAAGGCGTCTGCCGCGGCTAGGGGGCCCATGGGATAGCCCAGCCCCCGGGTGCAGCTCCGGTCGATCTCCTCTGCGGTGGCAAGGCCGGTTTCAAGAACGAAAAAGGCCTCGTTGACCATCGGAAGATAGAGGCGGTTGATGACAAAGCCGGGGGAGTCTGAAACCGTAACGGTCTCTTTGCCGCACGCGTGGAGAAAATCGATGACCGTGTCATGGGTCCGGTCTGAGGTGTCGGGCCCCCGAACGACCTCCACCAGCGGGGTCAGGGCGGCGGGAATCAGAAAATGGGTCCCGATGCATCGATCCCGGCGATGGGTGGCCGCTGCGATTTCAGCAATCCAGAGGGTGGAGGTGTTGCTGGCCAGAATGGCTGAATCAGGGGTTGCCTCGTCCAGGTTTCGGAAGATCCTTTTCTTGACCTCAATGTCTTCATAGACCGCCTCGATGACCAGGTCTGCATCTCTTGCAGCCTCCGCCATGTCTGTGCCGGTGGTGATCCGGGACAGGATTTTTTCCCGGGTTTCCCTCTCCATTTTACCCTTTTTTTCCTGCCCGTTCAGGAAGGCCTGAATACGCCGGGAACCTTTCTCTGCCAGATCCGGAGAGGTGTCCACCATGGCGGTGTCAACACCTGCCCCGGCGCAGACAATCCCGATCTGGCTCCCCATGGTTCCCATCCCGAGGACGCATACCTTTTTGATGTCCATTCAGATTCCCTTCCAATCACTGCTGCCATTGCCGGATCCCGTCCCCCTGACGGTCCCCCGTCCATATGCATCGGCCGCAGTCTACGGTTTGTCCTGCTCCAGGATCACCAGGGCGTCCACGGCCACGGGTTTGCTCCCCGAGATGATGACCGGATTGATGTCGATCTCCTTGACCGCATTGTTTTCGAGTCCGATCTGACCCACCTGGATCAGAATATTCGAGAACATATCCAGGTCGGCCGCCTCCATGCCGCGCACCGCCTCCAGGATCTTGTGCCCCTTGATATCGTGCATCATTTCCAGTGCATCCCGCTTTTCCAGGGGGGCCACACGGAAAGAGATATCCTTCAGGATCTCGGTAAATATGCCGCCCAGCCCGAACATGACGCATGGACCGAACTGGGGATCGCGGGTGAGACCGATGACCAGCTCCCTCTGGCCCTTGATCATCTCCTGGACCAGGACCGAAGCACCGGCGCCCATGTGGCCCGTGATCTCCTCAAAGGCCGCCTCCGCCTCCGCCTCATTTCTGATATCCACCTTTATGAGCCCTTTTTCCGTCTTGTGGGCGATCTCGGATGAGCACCCCTTCAACACCAGCGGAAAACCGATGTCGAGGACCGCACTCTTGAGTCCCTGGAGGTCGCTTGCCAGCACCTCCCGGGTTACCGGAATGCCGTAGGCAGAGAGGACCTGCTTGGATTCGTATTCTGAGAGTGTGGTTCGCCCTTGTTCCAACGCCTTTGCTATAATCTCCATTCGCTTCTCCTTTATGATCACGTCACCGGCTGCCCATCCACAGATTTCGTAGATTTCGCAGATACCAATTGCTGAATTCTCCAATTCCCCAATTTCCCAATCCCTAAATCCCTAAAGCGGATACCCGCAACCAATCCCGCCCAGGACTCACACAGAGACACACAAAGGATTTTTTTTGTGAAGAAACGGGAACATGCCCTTTTCTCTGTGTTCTTTGTGCCTCCGTGTGAGTCTATAAAATAAGGCGTACTGAGATACAAACAGATTTTCTTGTTTTTTGTTGCAGGGTTATCGGAAATAAGGTGCTAAATTCCCAAATCCAATTCAAACATCTGTTCCTTTATAACGCCCCCCCACTGTTCCACATCCCGGACCTCGGCCTTCCTGAACCCGTTGCGTTCGTAAATGGACTGGGCCTGATTCAGCCCCTTAAAGGTCCAGAGATAAATCCGTTTGTACCCTGCTGTCTTGCTGAAATCAACGGCTTTTGTAATCAGGGTCCTCCCGATGCCCTCTCCCTGGCGACGGGGATCCACGATATACCACCGCAGCCTGGCATCCCCGGTCCGGTCCCGGTCCCCGGCAATGGCGATGCATCCGGCAAGCGTTTCCCCTGACACGGCATTCCACAACCCGTCCCTTTTCTCATCAAAATGGGAAATGAAATCGGAGAGTTCACGAGACACCTGGGCCTCGAAGGAGTGATCTAGACCCCAGTGTTTCTTGTAATAGACCGCATGAAGGGTCGTTATCTGACCGATCACCCCCGGGAAATATCCGGTAATGTCTATTGAAGTCTTCATCATGATCCCCATTCACCCCCTGTGGTTGCGATGATTCCTCCCCCGCTGATGTTGGCGGACCTGCGCATAAACACTCAGGGCCCGCTCGACCGTGTCGAAAAACGGGACCCCGGCCCGACACAGGGGCCGGGAGAAATCCAGATCGAATCCCGGGATATCCACGGCAAGCAGAGGCTTCCCCGATCGTCTCCGGGTCTCGATCACGGAGGTAACGTATTGGTCGTTCAACTCCGGGGTCATTCCCCGCCCCACCGTCACGATCGCATCCACCCCCGGGTCTGCCGCCAGAATCTTGAGGGTCCGGGTATAGATGTCGATCTCCAGGGAGGCCGTGAGTCCCACATCCACGGGATTGGCCAGACTCGTGCCTGTGGGCGGAACGAATTCGGCCAGGGCGGAACGGGTGCCGGGAGACAGCTCCGCGATCCTGAGCCCGGTGTTTCCACAGGCCTCGGCAGCGGCCACGGCCAGTCCGCCCGGCCCTGAGATAACGGCGATCCGGTCCCCTGAACAGGAGGGGAGGAGTGAAAACCCCATGAGCGTATCCAGGAGGACATCGAGCCCTTTGACAGGGATGGCGCCTCCCTGCCGGACAATGGCCTCCCATATTTTTCGGGCGCCCCCCATGGCCCCGGTGTGGGAGGCGGCGGCCTTCTCTCCCTCCGGGGTCAGTCCCACCTTCCAGAGGATGACAGGCTTCTTCTTCGAAGCCCCTTTCAGGGCCTTTAAAAACAGGGATCCGTCCTTGATCCCCTCCAGATAGGCGCCGATGACCCGGGTCGCCGGATCGTCCGCCAGATACTCCAGGAGATCCGCTCCGGTCAGGTCGCATTCATTTCCCAGGCTGACCACCTTGCTGAAGCATATCCCCTTCCGGGGGCCGACGCGGCAGATGATATTTCCCAGGGAACCGCTGTGGGAGATGAATCCCACGGGCCCGGGGCGCCGGGAGAGTTCAGGGAAAAACGAGAGATGGGATTCGGGGCAATAGATCCCCATGCAGTTCGGCCCGAACAGCCGCATCCCCGAATCCCGGGCAATGGCGGTCAGCTCCGCTTCCAGGGCCTTTCCTTCATCGGTGCCGGTCTCCTTGTACCCGGCCGTAAAGAGCACGGCCCCTTTGACCCCCTTGGCAGCGCACTCCCTGACCACCGGGAGGGCGCTGGAATGGGGGACCAGGATAATGGCCAGATCCACGGGACCGGGGATGGCGGAAAGGGCGGGGTAGGCCGTGAGCCCGTCGATTTCACGGGCCTCGGGATGAACCGGGTAGATGGGGCCGGGGTAGCCCTGATCCTTGAGGGCCATAAGAAACAACTTCCCCGTCTTCATGCCCCGGGGCAGCCCCACGATGGCGATGGATTCCGGTTTGAAGATGCCGTCCAGTCGGGCTATCCGTTTCTGATGCTCATCCATGTCCTGGCAGTATCATCATACTATCTCTGTACCCATGACCCGCGGCCGAGGGGTGAGCGGCGGCCTGCGCGATGCCGGTGTATCAGACCGGCGGAAAGACGCCCCGGCGAATGAAACCGATTACGGGTGAACCGTGGTTTGATACGTCTCCCGGTCGATGACCACAATCCCCTTGTCCAGAAAATCCGTAATTATCCTGTCGTATGTCCTTCTATAATCCCCATCAAAGAAGATGTCCACGGTTTCCCGAAACCAGGACATCTGCACGAGGTAGTCAAAAAAGCCGTCCCGGCGAAATCCCTTCTTCATCATCAGAATATAGACGAGGATTTTTTTGATCTGATCGAGGCCCATGAGAGCGGGATCTTTGATGAATCTCTCCAGCCTGGCACGGGTTCGCGCCAGGGCCGCGCTGAAATCGGTGAACGCCGGCCCGTGCCCCGGGAATACCTTCCGGACCTTGAGCGGGGAGAGCCTGTCCAGGCTTTGAAGGGCCAGGAAGAGGCAGTTGTTGCCCTCGATCCGAGGTGTCAGCGCGCCGATGTCGCCGTCCCAGAGGGCGTCCCCGGAGATCAGGAATTCCTCTTCCGGGGCATACAGGGCGATGCCGCCGGAGGCATGCCCCGGGGTATGAATTACCTGGAGTTGAAGGTCGTCCAGTCTGAAACAGGCCCCGTGTTCGAGCGTGTCCGTGACGTGGTAGAAATCGGCCTCCTGGTCATAATACCGCCACCATGTGAACCAGTCGTTCCGGTGGTCCATGAAAAACTTCTCAACAGGGTGCATCATGATCCGGCAGCCGGTCTCCTGCTGGATCGTCCGATTGCCGCCGATATGGTCGCAATGACCGTGGGTGCCGATGATCATCCGGGTGTCCGCAATATTAAATCCGGTCTGTTCGATGAGCCGGAGGGTGGTTTCCAGATCGCCCTTATACCCCGTGTCGATCAAGGCCTTGGTGTGGCCGTCAAACACAAAATGGTTGCCGTTCAGCCATCCCCGCTGAATAAAGAAGAGGTCTTTTCTTATGGGAATAATCGTGTTCATAGGGTGACGGATTGCCGTTGAACCCGACAAGGGACGCCGACGATCTTCCCCGTCGATTGAAAAGACGGGACCACGGCGTGACTCCCGAGTAATGGTTGTCAGTCCCTTCCCCGCCAGTAATCCCTCAGCAGGCGGAGGGCCCGGACACTCTCCACCGGATCATTGAAAACCGGGAATGTGTTCAGCCGCTTGAAGTCCTCGATATGCCGCCTTTCAGCGAAAAAGCTGAGGGCGATCGGTTTGTTGTGCTCCCGGGAGAGTCTTGCGGCGAAATTCAACATCTGTTCGGGGGTGCCGATCCCGTCGCCGAACATCTTCACCATCTCAGGCTCGTACATGAACGAGAGGACGAGCCCGTCAATATCCTCCAGGGCCAGGCAGTGCTCCAGGGTGAATGCCAGTGCCCGGATGTCGTGGACGTCGCCGAAATCCATCGGGTTGGACATGCGGATGACCCCGGCCCTTCGGAATCCCTCGATCTTTTTCATGAGTTCGGGCGGAAGCGGCGGACAGGTGAAGCCGTATCGCTCGCACGCATCCCCCAGGATGACGGCAAAGCCGCCGGACATGGAGATGACCGCCAGCCGTTCCCCTTTGAGCGGAGGAAGCCGGAGGACCTTGGCGGCCAGGGTCATCTGGTGAAGGTCCTCCACCCGCACGATCCCGCCCTGTTTCAAGGCCCCGTCCACGACGGCGTCGTTGTTGGAAAGGGCCGCGGTGTGGGAATAGGCGATGTCCGATGCGGTCCTGCTCACGTTGGACTTGAAGACAACAAACGGTTTCGACGATTCCCTGGCCAGCCGTAGTAGTTCCCTCCCATCCTGAATGCTCTCGACGTACATGTGGATCTGTTCGGTCTCTTCATCCTGAAGGAGATATCTTACAAAATCGATCTCATCCAGGTCCAGTTTGTTGCCCACACTGATGACCTTTGAAAATCCGATATACTCTTCAGAAAAGCAGTAGGCCGACTGGGTGGTGACGCCCCCGCTCTGAACGATGATGCCCACCGGACCCTTTTTGAAGCGCCCGGGCTGCATCGGATTGAACGGCGTGGAAAGACCTGATCCGGGACAGATGACGCCGATGCAGTTGGGCCCGATGAATCGGATCTTGTAGCGTCCGGCCGCATCGATCATCTCCCTTTCCGCCTGACGCCCCGCTTCCCCCAGTTCCCGGAATCCGCCGGTGGAAATGACGGCCCGGACGATCCCCTTTTCACCGCAGATACGGAGTGTGTCCGCCACAAACCGGGCAGGGACCAGGATCACCGCCAGATCGATCCCCCCGGGCAAGGCCCAGGGATCGGAGATGATGGTCTTTCCGTGCACCGTCCCCGACTCGCGCCCCACCGGATAGATCGCCCCCTTGTAACCGAATTCCAGGGACTGGCCCACGATATTCTTGGCCAGATTCCTGGAATGGTCGGCCACGCCGAAGACGGCGATGCTGGAAGGATAGAAAAATCGGTTCATCCCGGATTCCCCATATGGTTCGAGATCTGCCGGGCCGTTTCCACGACCTGTTGTCCCAGATCCGCGATATCGTCTCTTTCGAGGCTGAAGATGGTGGCTGCGACCCCGATGCAGCCGGCCAGGTGCTTCCGGTGGTCATAGATGGGGGCCACGACCCGCCTCACTCCTTTTCGCAATTCCTGATCCTCCAACGCATACCCTTTTTCCATGATCCCTTTCAGCTCCTCTTCAAGCCGGTCCGTCCGGGTAATGGTCTGTTCCGTGACCGGGGGGAGGCCGATGGCCGAGAGGACCTTGTGCCGCTTGTCCGCGGCCATGTGCGCCAGATAGACCTTTCCCACGGCCACCGCATGAAAATAGGGATAGGCGCTCCCGATGCGCGTGTAGAGGCGGATCCCCTCGGAGCCTTCGATCTGCTCGATGAGGATGAGCTGATCCCGGTCCAGGGTGGTAAGTTCCACGGTCTTGTGGGTCGCCTCTGCCAGCCCCTCCATGAACGGCCTGGCCACCGACCGGAGCCGGATGTTGTCCTGAAGCCGGTTTCCGAGATAGAGGAGCTTCATGCCCAGCCGGTAACCGCCCCTTTTGCCGGCCTTGTCCACGATGCCCCGGTCGCACAGGGTGTTCAATATCCGGATGAGCGACTGCCTGGGGATCGTCAGCCGGGTCAGGATCTCCGAAAGGGAGACCTCCCTCTCACAGATTGCCAACAGCTCGATGATATCGAGGGCCCGGTTTACGGCCGGGGCATGCGCTGACCCTTTTTGCTCCATTTTGAAATACCATATATGGTAACGCAAAGTTTACAGATGATATTAATTTTCTATCCATCCCCTTGTCAAGCGCCAATTCCCGCGGATGCCGTCTGCCCCGCCCTGATTGGGCTGATTCGATTCCTTCGCGTTCACAGGTCGGGGAGATGAAGGACCCAGGGAAGGACGCTCCGGCCGGCGATTCTCTTGTGGGAGAGGCTTTCAGCCCCGGACAATTTTACCCTTCTCTTGTCTTCTTGTGGGAGAGGCTTCCAAGCCTCGACGATGTTACCATTCATTTGTGCTCCTGTCGGAGAGAACTTTCCAAGTCCGACGATATTCCCGATCTCTTGTGCTGTTGTGGAAGGAGTTTCTAAACCGCACAGTGTTGTCATTCTCTTGGGGGAGAGCATTTCCAAATATGGACACTGTTTCCC
>JAIPDI010000056.1 GCA_021737785.1 Deltaproteobacteria bacterium | reverse complement strand
ACACAAAGGTGGCTGCAACAGCCGTGGGCAGTCCGAATATCCCTTCCGTGGTGAGAGAGAGCGTGGTGGCCATCCGTTCGATGGAATAGCCTTTATGCACGATGATGGTCGGCATGTAGGGACCGAAATACCCGAACAGCAGAAATCCCAGGGCGATAAAGGTCAGGTTCAGGCCGATGACGCGGCGGGTAGACTCCAGCACCAGGACCACCAGGGTGATGCCCACGGCGATGTCCCACTGGCTCCAGTCGCCCTGACGGTCGAATATGCCCTGAAGATCGATAAAGATATAGGCGCATACGGCCACACTCAGGACAACCAGGATCAGGTCAATCGCCAGGGCCCAGTTCCAGCGATCTCTTCTCGCCCCCTTATACAGGGGCCGCGTCAGAAAGGCGATCACCAGAATGGCGCCCAGGAACACGGCCCTGTGCTGCATGGCGGTCATTGCAACAATCCCTGCCGTATACAGCTCGAACAGGCTGAGCCCGATGCCGACCACTGCAATGATTTTCAAGATCCCCCATTCAACGGGGGAAGCGGCGGATGTTGCGTCACTCCTCTCTGTCATGATCACCTCACTCCTGGTCTCCGCGGTTTGCGGGCGTGGCGGGATGGGGAAGAAAAAAGCGATAGATCTTGTAAAGGAGGCTCATTGGCCGGGCCGAAAATTGAACCGCCTCATGGGGCGCGACAGCCGAGAGATGGGTTTCGGTCCCCCGCCAGAGAATGGTATGGTCCACGCCGGGACTTCCGATCCGCAGGACAAAATTACCCGTGGGAAGATGCATCGCCTCGATCACCTCGTACGGCCCTCTTTTCACCATCCGTCCCACGCCCGGCATCCGGCCCATGCCGGCCCCGAACTTGAGATAGCGCTCCTCCTCGATATAGATCCGCCCCTCTTCATCCAGGCTGTGCACCTCCCAGATGGGGGCGTCTTCCACCGAGTGATAGTAACGAACCGTAAATCGCTCCCCCGGGTCCATCGGCAACACCAGCAATGGCTGTCCCCCCCTCACGGGGATGATGCGCAGCTCCAGACCGCCCGGCCGCAACCAGGCGACCAGGATCAGGCCCAGGAAAAGGCCGGCTGCGGCCCATATGACGCCCCTAGCCGGCCTCTTGAGCAATTCCCGTCACCCCGTTACGGAATCAGCTTTTCAGGTACCTGAATCCCCTTTTCCTTGAGGTATTTGATCGTGCCCGGATGGAGCGGGATCGGCGAGTACTTCACCGCATTTTCAGGGGTGGTATACGCCGCCGAGGGGTGGATCTTGCGAAGCAGGTCGTTGTGTTCGTACAGGGCCTTGACCAGTTTGTACACCAGGTCGGTGTCCAGGGACTTCTGGCAGATCAGCACATTCCAGACGCCGATGGTGGGCACCGGCTTGTCCACGCCGTTGTATACGCCCCCAGCCAGTTCCACCGCGGAATAGGTCGGGTTGGCCGCCAGCACCTTCTTCGTCTGTTCGGGCGTAAAGGGGAGTATCCGGATGTCATGGGTGGTGGCCAGATCCATGATGGAACTGGTGCCCGGCCCCACAGACCACGTCCCCATCTCAATGGTCCCGTCCCTTAGGGCATTGGCGGTCTCGGTAAAGGACAGGCGGGAATCTTTGTAAGAATCCAAAGGGATGCCGAGGGCCTTAAACACCACCTCGGCCATGAAATTGGTGCCGCTGCCGGGACTCCCGGAGCTGATGGTCTTCCCCTTGATCTGCTCCACGTCGGTGATCGAGCCGTCCTTCATCACCGCCAGCTGAAGCAGGTTGGGGTACATGATGGCCATGGACAGGATATTCTGCTTCTGTCCCTTGAACTTGGAGGTCCCCTCATAGCCGGCGACAGCCACATCGCCCATAACCTCGCCCACCACGGTTTCGCCCTTGGAAGCCAGCTTGACATTTTCCACGCTCGCGCCCGTGACCTCTGCCACCGCCCTGACGCCGGGCACATATCGGGTCCATATCTCGGCCACGCCCCCGCCGTAGGGATAATAGATGCCGCCGGTGCCGCCGGTGCCGATGCCGAGAAAGACGGTTTTGGCCCCAACCGGTGCTGCCACCATCAGAGACAGGGCCGCGATAATGATCAACAACATACTCAGCTTTTTCATAGTCATTCGACCTCCCTTTCTTGAACTGTCATCGGTTACTCTTTGACTGTGGCAATCTTCAGGTCCACCGAACCGGCCTTGTCCGTCATCCCGGTGACAGGGTAGACAAACTCAGCGCTCTGCCCCGGCTTGACCAGCCCCTTCTTGGTCTTTGCCGGGATGAGACCTCCCACCGCCTTGCCGTTATCCAGGAAAATATGCACACGGTACCGTTGAGGTGTGTCGCTGACGTTCTTGACGGCCAATTTGAAATGAAGGACCTGTGCCCCTTCATATTTCTTGAAGAAGCAGGTCAACCCTTCCAATTGGGCCTCGGGAGAGATGTCTTTGCTTATCTTGTCTTCCTGAGCGCAGGCAAAGTCTCCCTCTGCGGCCTGGGCCATCCCCCCCATGCCGGCCCACAGGCCCAGGCAGACTGCCGCCCCGATCACCACCATCCATAGGAATACGCCTTTACACTGTTTCATGTTCCCTCCTTTCCCTGCATGGTTAAACGGTTACCCCCTTTTCATTCGATCTCAGATAACACCATACAAAGAGGTTGTTGTCAACTCCATTTTGTCCGTTGAAATTGTGAATTCAATGTGCTATTTATTACCATTTTTGAATCGCACAATCCTAATTGTGAAGGAGCGCACCATGGAAATTACAGTGAACCAGGCAGAGGAACATGAACGAAGAACAAAACCCACTGATGAATCCAACCTCGGTTTCGGCGACATCGTTACCGATCACATGTTCAAGATGGACTGGATCCCGGAAAAAGGCTGGCACAACCCCCGGATCGAACCCTACGGACCCCTCTCCATCGACCCGGCCGCCATGGTCCTTCACTATGGTCAGGAGGTGTTTGAGGGGCTGAAGGCCTACAGGGGGGCGAACGACGGGATATATCTGTTCAGGCCCACCGAGAATTTCAAACGTCTCAACCGCTCAGCCAAAAGACTGGTCATGCCGGAGGTGGATGTGGATCTGGCCATGGAGGCGCTGAAACAGCTTCTCAAGGTGGACAGGGACTGGATCCCGAAGAGCGGCGGCACATCGCTCTACATCCGGCCCACCATGATCGCCACCGAACCCCACCTGGGTGTCCGGCCGGCCAACGCCTATCTCTTTTACATCATCATCGGCCCGGTGGGGGCCTACTACAAAGAGGGCCTCAACCCGGTCAAGATCCATGTGGAGGATTATTTCGTCCGGGCGGCCATCGGCGGGACCGGCGAAGCCAAGACCTCGGGCAACTATGCCGCGAGCCTCCTGGCCGCGGAAGAGGCCAAGAAAAAGGGCTTCACCCAGGTGCTATGGCTGGATGCGGCCGAGAGGAAATACGTGGAAGAGGTGGGGACCATGAACATGTTTTTCCTCATAGATGATGAACTGATCACCGCGCCTTTGAACGGGAGCATCCTCCCCGGCGTCACCCGGGACTCGGTCATTCAGATCGTCAAGGAATGGGGGATAAGGCTCTCGGAGCGGTCCCTCACCATTGATGAGGTCATTGCGGCCGCCAGAAATGCTACGCTCAAAGAGGCCTTCGGCACGGGCACGGCTGCCGTCATCTCCCCGGTGGGCCAGATCACCTACAAGGGAGAGGATTTTATCGTGGCCGGAGGCAAGATGGGCGAACTGTCCCGCCGGTTGTATGATGAAATCGTGGCCATCCAGTATGGACACAAACCCGACCCTTATGGATGGGTGGTGAAGATCGGGTAGGAGCAGGGAGCGGGGAGCAGGGGGCAGGGAGCGGGGAGCAGGGAGCAGGGAGCGGGGAGTAGGGAGTAGGGAGCGGGGAGTAGGGAGTAGGCAGTAAGGAGTAACAAGGGCGTTAGGCATAAGGTGAAAGAGGCGTAAGGGATATCGGCCCGGGCCAGCAACCCGATGCCGCGACGTTCAACCCAATAAACTCAACAAGCCCAATGAACTCAACAACCCGCTGATCTATTAACCAGTATCCAGTATCCAGAATCCAGAACCCAGCAGGGACAAGGACATGATTCCCACCATTGAGTGGCACGGCCCGCAGGTCAGGATGATCGACCAGCGGAAACTTCCGGGCAAGAAGGAATGGTATGTGTGCCGGGGGTATAAGGATGTGATCCGGGGGATCCAAAAGATGGTCATCCGGGGGGCCCCGGCCATCGGCGTGGCCGCGGCCATGGGCCTCGCCCTGGCAGCCGGATGTATCCGCGCCAAATCCCCGGTCGTCTTTATTGCGAGGCTCAGAGAGATCGGCGACGAACTCCTCCTCGCCCGACCCACGGCCGTAAACCTTCGATGGGCCGTCGAACGGATGATCGGGCTGGCCGAGGGTATGGCAGACCACTCCACAGAAGAGATCAAGGAGGCCCTGCGGCAGGAATCGGAAACCATCCTGGCCGAAGATATCGCCATCAACCGGCAGATGGGGATGAACGGCCAGGCCCTGATCCCTGACAAGGCCACCGTTCTCACCCACTGCAATGCCGGGGCCCTGGCCACCGGCGGTTACGGAACGGCCCTGGGTGTTATTCGGGCGGCCTGGGAGAAGGGAAAGCGGATTCAGGTCATTGCCGATGAGACCCGGCCCTGGCTTCAGGGCCTCCGCCTGACCGCCTTTGAACTGATGGAGGACAAGATTCCGGTTTCCGTAATCGCGGATAACGCGGCCGGCGCTCTGATGCGCCGGAAAAAAATCGATGTGGTCATTACCGGCGCCGACCGGATTGCCGCCAACGGGGATGTGGCCAACAAGATCGGCACCTATCAGGTGGCCGTGCTGGCCAAGGCCCACCGGATCCCCTTTTACGTAGCCGCCCCCCTCAGCACCATCGATGCCGCCACCAAGAACGGGGACCTCATCCCGGTGGAGCAGCGGGGGTCTGAAGAGATCGCCCGGGTCGGGGGCCGGCAGATCGGCCCCGCCGGCGTCATGACCCTCAATCCGGTCTTTGACATCACCCCTGCCAAATACGTATCCGCCATCATTACGGAAACCGGCGTCATCCGCCCGCCCTTCAAAAAGAATATTCGGGAGGCACTCAATCGCGGCCGATCACGGACGTAAGGGCTTGGCCCCCCGGATCTCCGGTTTCTTGAGCGCCGTCAAAAACCGTCTCTCACCCACATTCAAACGGGAAGGAAACCTTTGGATCTGTGAAACCCATGAAACCAGATATCTTCTTAAAGGGCGGCACGGTGCTTAACGTCTACTCCGGTGAATTGCTGGAAATGAACGTGGTCGCAAGAGGGGAGCGGATCTGGTATGTGGGGCCCCGGAACGATGCAGCGGGCCAAGATGCCCTGACTGTGGACGCCACCGGCAAGGTCCTGGTTCCCGGCTATATCGAACCCCATTTTCACCCCTGGTTTGTCTACAACCCCCTCACCTTCGGCGAAATGGCCTGCGCCCTCGGAACCACGACGCTCTTCTGCGACAATCTCCTCTTTTACCTCCTCATGGGTCCGGATCTTTTTCAGCGATTCATGGAGTCCCTCTCAGACATGCCCGTCAAATACTTCTGGTTTTGCAGGGCTGTTCCCCAGACCCCGATGGCGGGCGAAAATGACCTTTTTTCAATCGAAAATCTGGAGAAACTGCTCAGACATCCGCTGGTGCAGTCGCTAGGGGAGATCACCCGGTGGCACGAGCTGATAAGGGGAAATCCGAAGATTATGGAGATCATCAGGATCGCGCAGGGGCTTGGCAAGCGGGTGGACGGTCATACCGCGGGGGCCCGCTACGACCAGCTCAACGACATATCAAGGGGGGGCGTGGCCTCCTGTCACGAGGCCATCACGGCCCAGGAGGTCCTGGACAGATTGAGGCTGGGTCTCTACGTCTTTCTGAGAGAGAGTTCTCTCCGGCAGGACCTGAGCGATCTGCTTAAGGTGGTCACCAGAGACAGGGTGTCTACAAAACGCATCATGTTGACCAGCGACTCCTCATCCCCTGCATTCTATCAGGAGTTCGGGGTCACAGACCACATCCTGGAAATCGCCCTGAGAGAGGGGATCGATCCCATCCGAGCCTATCAGATGGTGACCATCACCCCGGCCGTCTACTATGGCATGGACCAGGAGGTGGGAGGGATCGCACCGGGGAGATATGCCGACATTCTGATCTTAAAAGACCTCCTTCACCCCACGCCGGAAACCGTCATCTCCAAGGGGAGACTTGTGGCCGGGCAGGGCCGCCTCATCGCGCCCTTCCCACAGATCGACTGGGATCGGTTTTTTCCACCGGGCTCCTTTGTCAGGGGCAACTGGTCTGCGGAAAGAGACCTGTTTGAAATCGCCTCGTCTGAAAACAGGATACGCTTTCCCGTCATAAGACTGATCAGTGCCGTCATCACACGGACGGAGTGGATCGAATTCGATGTCCAGGGGGGCCGCCTGGATCTCGGCGCACGGGAAGGATTCTCCTTTCTGACACTTCTCCATAAGGAGAGGAGATGGGCGACCAACGGCGTCATCCAGGGATTTGGAAACCGCGTGGAAGGGTTGGCTGCTTCGTTTAATACCGCCGCGGAGATCCTGGTCATAGGTCGCAAACCAGATGCCATGGCCGCGGCCGTAAACAGGATGCTGGAGATCAAAGGCGGGATCGTGGCCGTTGAAAACGGAAAGATTGCCTTTGAATTCCCCCTCCCCCTGGGGGGCATCATGTCCGACGCCTCGGTGGACAGGGCCGCGGAAAAAGAGCGTGATCTGAAGACGTTCCTCTCCCACAGGGGGTATCCCTTTCACGATCCGCTGTATACCCTGGTTTTTCTGCCGAATGATTTTCTTCCTGACGTGCGGATCAACTACCGGGGGGTGATCGACATCCGAAAGGACGAGGTGCTCTGGCCGAGGAGAGATCTGGATATGACGGAGCCTTGGTAATGCCCTGAATCGGAACGAACCTGTGTGCCGGGACGTGGGGAACCTATGAAAATATCGCCCATCACCTGTCATTTCAAGCGCCCGGAAGAAATCCCGCCGGAGACCCTTGAACAGATCAGTTGCCTCATCGAAGCGGGAAGCGGCGTGGGGACCTCATGGGTCAGGGAAAATCTTCAAAACGCCTTTCTTGTCGCATATGCGGAGCACGAGGGAACGGTCGTAGGCACATCCACCCACAAGTACCCGAAGGAGGCCTACCGAAAGAAGCTTGAAGCGGCCACAGGCCTCGATCTTTCCGGATACCTGGAGAGGGGATACACGGCTGTAAGGGCGGAATACAGGGGATCGGGTATCGGAGGGAGGCTGATAAGGGGGCTGATTGAACGATCCACCGGGAAAAAGGTCTATGTGACGATCCGCATGGACAACACCCCCCCCCTCAAGATGACCTACAGGGAAGGGATGGTTCTGGCGGGAACCTTCATCAATGAGAGAACCGGACACGAGTTGGGCGTGTTTGCCAATATAATGCCCCCAAGAAAATAGCCGGGCGACCATCGCTCCGCTTCCGAAACCATGATCACCCTTTCTTTTTTACAGCCCGGGATCAAAAAGGAGGACTTCGCCCTTTTTGATCTCAATGCCCTCCCCTGCAGGGAGCGGTTCATCCATCCCTTTCAGGAAAACCCCGAGATCGTATGTACCGGGCGTGACCGGAAATGCCTTCCAGAGCGGGTAGTCGTTGTCCCAGCGGCGTTTTACCTTGAGGATGCACTCCTCCCGGCCTGAAGGGGTCAATTGCCAGGAGACGATCTGAGGGTTGGGCGTGATCTGGATGCCCGAGTCCAGCGTCACCACGGTCTCCTTTCCCGCCTCGATGACGATCCCCTTGACCACCCTGAACAGGTCGGGCGATCTGCCGTACACCACGCCCAGATCATAGGTCCCGGCCGGAAGCGGTTTGGTCCTCCAGAGATAGTAATCATTGCCGCCGGCATCGTTCCGGACAAAAGGCGTGTCGCTCCCCGCGGGCAGGATAACGACGGCCTCGGCCGCATCGCCTAATCCCTTGGCCTTGTTGAGCACCATGGCGCCTAAATGGATCTCCGTGACCTCTCCCCCTTTGACCTCAAACCGGCCCAAAGAGGCCTCGCTGGCCGGCTTGTAGTTGGTGTTGTTGAACTGGAGAACCACCTCATACTCCCCGGCCAGGAGGGGATGGGTTCCTTCGCTCTCGGGTTTGGCCAGTTTGATTACCTTGTTATCCTTGACGCGGACGATTTTAATCTCGCCCTGGGTCTTGATTGCCGACTCTGGCATGGTGATCTTGAGCTTGCCCAATCGGGTCTGGGCCTTGACCGTTGTGGTTTTGGCCTCCTCCACCTTGACCGCGACCTCTTTTTGGACCGTCTCTAAAGCGGCCAGGAGGGATTGGGCGTCGGTCGCCTGGAAATATGTCCCCCCGCCGGCCTCGGAGAAACAGGTGAGCTGGTCTCTCCCTTTCTGGTCGACCCCGAAACCGACCACGTGGAGGATGAACTTAATGCCCGAATCCTTAAGCCCCTTAATGGTTGCGCAGGGATCCTTGTCGCAGGTCTCGATTCCGTCGCTGACCAGGATGATGGTGGTCTCCCCCTCCTTGAGCTTCAACGCATCGGCAACCATGCTGACCGAGGCCGCCATAGGCGTCATCCCCTTGGGACGGATCGCCTTGACCTTGGCCAGAAGCCCGGCCCTGTCGGTCGATCCTGAGGGGATCATGATCTCCACGTCGCTGCAGTCGTCCTTTTTGCGGTGGCCGTAGACGGTCAGACCCACCCCGACCCCGTCCGGCAGTGCCGGTACCACCTTGGCCATGACCTCCTTGGCCGCCTCGATCTTACGAATATCGCCCGCCGGTCCCCACATGGACCCCGATGCATCCAGGATGAACATCACCTCGGGCATCTCCCTGCCATGGGCCGGCAGCGACAACCACAGGATCGCAACACATAAAACAACCGTGTATAGGAAAGATCTCTTCGCCATGGTACCCCCCCTGTCCAAACCACGTTTAACGTGACATCAGAGAAACTGAATCACGCCGCAGGCGCAACGTTTTCCAGCCCATCCATTCCGGAAATCCAGCATTCCACTATTTTCAATTGGGCGAGGCCCCCAATTCTCAAAAATCCTTGAATTCCAATTTCATGTGCAGGGTCTTTTCCTTGATGCGGCCGAGGATCTCATCCCTCCGATCCCTGGCCCATTCCGGGAACTCCGAATTCCACCGGTCCTGGGACGGGACATGAATCAGCGACGGCGTCTTTATTCCCGGATCCACTTGAAACTCGATGCTGTTTTTGCCTTCGATGTACTTGATATACCGGAAGGCAATGAGAAGGTCATAATTTTCAGTGTCCTCCCGGTAAGGTCCATCCCCTCGGACGATGGATGACCTGACCCCTTCAGCCGGTCCGTCTTTTGTGCCCCGGCCGGGCGTATCCTTGCCTGTGGGGGTGTCATCGATCTGCCGGATCCGGGAGATATGACGCCCGCCGTCAAAGGGGGTATTGAGCCAGACGTCCACGATCTCCAGGGCCAGATCGGCCGGGATCATCCTGGCGCCCAGGGAGAGCATATTGGCGTCGTTGTGCCCTCTGGCAAGGAGGGCGGTTTCCCTGTTCCAGCAGAGGGCGCACCGGATGCCCTTAAGCCGGTTGGCCACCATGGCCTCCCCATTGCCGGATCCCCCCAGGACAATGCCCCGATCGCATTCCCCCTTCTGGACCGCCAAGGCCGCAGCGCGTATAAACGGGGGATAATCGACCGACGTATCCGAATCCGTGCCGAAGTCATGCACCGCATGTCCCTTGTCCTCAAGATATTTCTTGATCATCTCCTTATACTGGTATCCTGCATGGTCCGAACCGATTGAAATCTTCATATCGCCTCCTGTCATTAATATCCCCCAATGCGGACGCCCCCAACGAAAACGGCTGTGTGCTGTCCCGTTATTCCGGCATTCCCTTAGCCGGAATCCACTCCGGCGGTTTTCCGGATTCCGGCCAAAACCGTGCCGGAATGACGGAAGGGTACCTGTGCAGTGGAAGGATTGCCTCCCAGTCGGGGAAAAAGACCCCCACGCGCCGGCTGACAACCAAATTCTCCGCAGGGTGGAGAGAAGTTACCACCGAAAGAGTTTATCCCATCCGTGTCATGCGTCTGCCAGTGTCTCGTACATATCTTCATGTTCACCCGGAGGGGTCGGGGACTTGTCCGCGGAATCCGGGGGAATCGACCGGAGGTCCCCTTTGCCCACAGGGGAAACCCCGGGCCGACGGTCCGATGTCTCCACCGGAAGGCCGTTCGCCCCGGAACCGTCAAAGCGGCTCTTCAGATAATCCATGTCAAACAGGTGATATTCCCGGTCGAGCAGGAGATACCTGTCGCTGTCCGGATGGTGGGCACAGGTCTCGATGAGATCTCTGAACACATTGCGATCAAATTTGACATAGGTCCGTGTAGGTCGACTCGAGGCCTCGATAAGCCTGTTTCCTGAGATCATGACGCAGATCTCGCCCCCTTCCATGTGCGGCCGCTCCGAATTCCCATAGACAAATTCTCTTACGTACGGTTCCATCCTGGAAATGATGTTCCAGCTCATCTTGGTATGGCCGCTGATATAACATCTTGAAACCGGTTTCGCACCATAATCCCTGCGAAATTTGATACAGGCGCAGTCGAGCAGCCTTGAGAGAAGGGTCTCGGTTTCTTCGCTGTAATCCAGGATATTGAGTACAAGACCGGAAGCCTCCCGGGTCGCCTCGGAAAGAACGCGGTCCAGCCGGTTGATATGGTCCTTGGACAGGTCCCTCGTCTTGCGCACCAGGGTCCTGTCGATCAGAAGACCGTCGATGCCGCAGCAGAGAAACGTCAGGACCGCATCGTAGACGGACCGGACAATCGGCTGGCCATTGATATTAAAAGAGGTATTGAGGACCATCGGTATGCCGCTGATCTCATGATAGCCCCGGATGATTTCATAAAACAGCGGGTTCTGCCTCTGGTTCACGGTCTGGAGCCGGGCGGTCCCGTCCACATGGGTGATCCCTTCAATCCCCCTTCTCATCTCCGGCAGGACCCCGTAGATCACGGTCATGAAGGGTTCGGGCCGGTCCATGTCAAAGAACTTCCCCACCTCTTCTTCCAGGACGCTCGGGGCAAAAGGCCTCCAGGGTTCCCTGTACTTCACAAGCCGGTTGGTTCTGTCCCGTGCCTCGATGGACGGGGCGGCCAGGATAGACCGGTTTCCGAGGGCCCTCGGACCGATTTCCTGCCGCCCCTGAAACAGGGCGATAATCTGATTGCAGTCAAGGAACTCGGCCGCTTCCCGCGGCGAGAGGTCCTCATGCTCAATATAGACGGGGAGGTCATAGGCCCGGATCAGCCGATCCAGTTCTCTCCTGGGGTTGGTCTCCCCGTATCCCAGGTAGATGCCTGCCGGATGCTGGATGCCGGATGCTGGATACTGGATGCTGGATACTGGATGGGTATTAATGCCCGGCACTGGGTATTGACTGCGGGTGACTCCTCGCTCCCTGCTCCCTGCTCCCTGCTTTCTCCCTGCCTCCGTCCTCCGTCCTCCCATCCCGGCGGCCGATGCCAGGGCCGCCCCCAGGGCGATCCCCCTGTCAGAGGCAAGGGGTTGTACAAAGAGATTTTCACAGACCGCCGATTTCAGGAGTTGATAGTTGAGCTGGCTGTTCATGGCAACGCCGCCTGAAAAGCAGAGGTTCTTGAAAGGTCGGGTTTTTTGGACCTGCTGCAGCCTCTCAATAAGGATCTCCTCCAGAAGGGCCTGAATGCTGGCCGCCACATCCGCCTGGAGCGGATTGAAACCATCGACCGGCTTGGGCTGGGGCGGACCCAGTACCCGGGCCATCTCCCCCCTCATCTTCAGAAGAGACCCGCCGGGCCATCGGTAATCAGACCCGTTACCCTTCAACAGCCCGCGAACGCGGTCTTTGTAAACAGGGCTGCCGTAACTCGCCAGGCCCATAATCTTACCGCAGTGCTGAGATGTATTGTGGCTCCGATAGCCCAGCCACTCGGTAAAATACTGATAGAGGATGCCCAGGGAAAAATCGTTGGTCAACTCACAGGATATGCGTGAGATCTCATGGCCTTTCCCCGCATAGAGGGAGGTGGACTCGGATTCACCGGTCCCATCGGCCACCAGGATGAGGGCCTCATCAAACCCCGATGGATAAAAGGCCCCGGCTGCATGGGCGTCGTGATGCCCCACGTAACAAACCTCGTCCCAGCCGATTTTTCCCGAGAGATACCCCAGGACCTCGGCGGCGCGCACCTTCTGGAATCGGACAAACTTTTTGAGAAAATCCGCCTCTCTCTCATCCGGATTGAATCCGAAGCTGATGGACCGGAAATGCCTGAAATCCAGCCTCAGCATCTCTTTAAGGGAGAAATAGGGGTTGAAATAGGTCATCTTCTCCCCGTTGAAGCGTTCTTCTTCAAACACCCACAGGATGTTCAGTTGGTCGTCTACGATGGCCAGACCGGTGTCGTGGCCCATATAAATGCCCAGATGGTACGCTGTCATGGACGGGAGATCTCCCGGTTGTTGTCGGTTATGGGTAATCCCTTATCGGTTATTGTCATGAGCCTGCATTTGAATCTTCCGAGTTCAGCGTTCCCCGCTCCCCGTTCGAAGCAGATAGTCCCGATACACGTACAGGGCCGGCGATCCGCCCGTGTGGAGGAACAGGATCTTGCTGTCCGTTTTAAAATAACCCTTTCGAACCAGGTCGATCAGGCCGGCCATGGCCTTCCCCGTATAGACCGGGTCCAGAAGGATCCCCTCGGTCCTTGCCAGGAGGGTCACGGCCTCGGCCATTTCAGGGGTAGGAAGAGAATAGCCGGGGCCCACATAGTCTCCAAAGCAGGTCACCGCATCCGGTTCGATGTCAAAATGGACACCCACATGTCGGGCCGTTTCTCTGACCAGGCCATAGACGATGTCCTCCTGTTCTTCCCGGGCCCGGCTGACATTGATCCCGATCACCGGGATATTCATACTGCAACCGTGCAATCCGGTGACCAGTCCCGCCTGGGTCCCTGCGCTCCCGCTGGCGCAGACCACCGCGTCGATGTCAAGCCCCATCTCAAAGGTTTGGTCAAGGATCTCCTGGGCGCAGGCCACGTACCCCACGGCGCCGATGGCGTTGGAACCGCCCACCGGAATGATATACCCCTTGCGGCCCTCTGTTGCCAGTTTTTGGGCCACCTGCGTCATCTCTGCCATCAGATCCGATCCGGCCGCAACCACCTGGATCTGTTCGATCCCCAGGAGGTGGTAGAGAAAGATGTTCCCGCCGGCCTTCGGGTCATAGCTGCCGGGCACCCGCTCCTCCAGGACAAACCGGCATTTCAGGCCTTCTTTCACTGCCGCGGCAAGGGTCAACCGGCAGTGATTGGACTGAACAGCCCCACAGGTGATCAGGGTATCGGCCCCCCGGGCCAGGGCATCCGCCACCAGGAACTCCAGCTTGCGGGTCTTGTTCCCCCCGGCTGCCAGACCGAGAAGGTCGTCCCGCTTGATATAGATGTCAGGACCGCCCAGGACTTTTGAGAACCGCGGGAGCCTTTCTATGGGCGTCTGTCCTTGTGTGTAACGCCGTCTGGGGAATTGCGCCAGGTTCATACTCCCTCCTTGCCTTACCCGGACAAACCGGAATTAAAAAGAAATCCCACAAAAGAGATACGGAGACACCAAGAAACACACCCTCATGGGGTCCGGCTATACCCTGTCAAAAAGGGCCTGAAATTCCCGGATCGCCGAGGCCCTTGTCTCCAGCGGCACGTCCTCTTCAAACAGGAACTCGATCAGAAAGACCATTTTGTAATCCACTGCCGAGGTCTTGTATTCCTGAAAGGCGGTGACCTTGATATCCTTCAGCCCCCCGAAGGCGTCTTGGGCGAGCAGGTCGCTTTTGCGCAGAATGAGGTCAATTCCCTCCTTGGCATCGACGGGAGTTTCCAATACGATCTCGATACCCTCTATCTTCTTTACGATCTTGACGATCTTCTCGCCTTCCACCTTGATCTTCATCTCATGCCCTCTTGCCCTATGAAACTGGATAGTAACATCTCAATAACTGGGGGTAACCCGACTGGATTCTGGGCTTCGCCCGAATGACGAAACAACCCAACCCCCCCGTCATTCCGGCGAAGGCCGGAATCCAGGAAGTCTGTGGAGAAAGTATTCACCCCGGTTTATTGAGAAGATACACTGGATATTGGATATTTGATACTGGATAGTGGTTGCTCAATACCGTTTCGTTCGACATTCGATGTTGGATGTTTGTTCTTTGAGCCGTTTCTGTCTGAGCTGCGTGCCCATGCGTTGCCATGCCGGGCGGGCCTGTGCGGCTTCCGGGCAGAGGCAGCGCCCGATGCCGCGTAACCGTTTCTTGAGTCTCCCGATCTCCAGGCAGCACCGTGGATCTGAAACAGCCATCACAGGGGGTGAAGTGTTTCATCCTGTTTCAGGATATGCTCCCCCGCAATCCGATCTGATCGGCCACCTCCCGCATGCCCATAATGGTATCTGTAATCAGATCCGTCAATTCCACCCCGAGCATCTGCGCGCCCTTTTCAATAATGGACCGGTCCACCCCGGCCGCGAACCGCTTGTCCTTCCACTTTTTCTTGACCGATTTGGCCGCCACATCCAGGACGCTCCTGGAAGGCCGAACCAGCGCGGTCGTCACCACCAGGCCGGTGAGTTCATCCACGGCATACAGGGCCTTTTCCAACTCGCTCTGTGGCGCCACATCCGAACAGATCCCCCACCCGTGGCTGATCACGGCCCGGATGTATTCCTCAGGCCACTGGTTTTCCCGAAGGATCGCTTCGCTCTTCTTGCAGTGTTCTTCCGGATATTGCTCGTAATCCAGGTCGTGAACCAGACCGATGATGCCCCATTTCTCTTCATCTTCCCCCCGCTTCCGGGCAAAATAGCGCATCACCCCCTCCACTGCCAGGGCATGCTTGATGAGACTGTCGCTCTGATTGTATCGGGTAAGGAGTGCATAGGCCTCCTCTCTGCTCGGGATTTTCTCACTCATAGGTGTCACCTCCTGAATGAATAGGGCCGGTCAGAACCGACGTGGGGTCTTTTTTGTTTCTGCCATGGCGCAACAGGTATTCCCCGCTCAACGCCGCTAAAACGGGATATCGTCTTCATAGGGGGGTTCAGGAGGCGGTTCTCCGATGGGGACATCATCCTGGACATCGGTCGTATAAGCGGGCGCCCCCTCCAGTTGTGCCAGGAAAAACCGCAGCACCTTGATGGCTTCATCCTTGGGACCGAGTTTGATTTTCCACGGCAGGCTCTTGTCTATCGGTTGCTTGCTGCCGTCCTTCTTCTGTGGAAACACCCATTCCATGTAGGTCTTTCCGTCCTTGCGCTTGGCTGACACCAGGGAAAACTCATTCCTGTATTCGTCCAGCAGGATGCCGTCGCCATAGGCATTGTTGGTCTGATATTCGTAAAAGGTCTCTTTGTCCATGGATTCCTCCTTAATGCGCGATGTCCGGGTCAGGTCTGCGGCCGCTGACGGACGGGTACCTTCATCAATACGGCCCTTCTTTTCGGTTCAAAGAAGTATCTTTCAAAGCATGCCGTGTGTCAACATAAACGTCTGGGATTTATATACCCGGCCGGTTACCGGATGTCTTGCTTTGACCTTTGGGATCCATTCCCATTCCGCCTGGCGCGTTTACACCGCCATATTGATTCCGGCAATAGGAGGGGAAGACTCCGGCACGTCCCATCGGCCAAACATCCCTTGACAATCTGCTTGAAGGATTATACATAGGGATCATCGTATACGGGATCAGCAGGTCTCCCGCCTATCATCGGGATCCGATGGGAATCTGACAACAGGACGTTGATATGAAATTACACGAATATCAGGCAAAAGATATCCTCGGAAAATCGGGAATAACCGTTCCTAACGGGCAGTTGGTGACGACCGCGGATCAGGCGACAAAGACCACGCAAATCATCAACGGTCCGCCCTGGGTGGTCAAGGCCCAGATCCATGCCGGCGGCAGGGGCAAGGGGGGCGGGATCAGGCTGGTGCAATATCCCTACGAGGTGGTTACGGCGACAGAATCGCTTCTCGGCAACAAACTGGTCACCCCCCAAACCGGGCCTGACGGAATCACTGTCAATCAGGTCCTTATCGAGGAGGGGGTGGAAATCGACAGGGAGTACTATCTCGGCATGGTGGTGGACAGATCCACTGCGTGTCCCACCATGATCTTCAGCCCGGCGGGCGGCATGGAAATCGAACAGGCAGCCATCAGTTCCTCTGACCTTATTCTGAAAGAATATATCGATCCCACTGCCGGATGGATGATCCACAACGCAAGGAACCTCATCTACAGCCTGGATCCGCCGGTGCCGGTCGCGGCGGTCAGATCGCTGATGGCCGTCATGGGCAGCGTATACAAGATCTTCATGACCCTTGACTGCAGCCTCGTGGAAATCAATCCTCTCGCATTGACAAAGGATCGCAAGCTTTATGCACTTGACGCCAAGATCAATATCGATGACAACGCCCTGTACAGGCAGAAGGAACTCCTCCTGTTGGAGGACACAAGAGAAAAGGACCCCCTGGAACTGATGGCGGACAAATACCATCTCAATTATATCCGTCTGGAGGGGAACATCGGCGTAATGGTCAATGGCGCCGGTCTTGCCATGGCCACCATGGATATGATTAAGATGGCCGGGGCGAAACCCGCCAATTTCCTGGATGTGGGCGGTGGGGCAAGCGAGGATATGATCACCAAGGGTGTTGAAATCATCATCAAGGACAGACGCGTCAAGGCCATCATGATCAATATCTTCGGAGGTATTCTGAGATGCGACGTCCTGGCACGGGGCGTGGTTGCAGCGGCCCGGAAGACAGGGATTCGGGTTCCCCTGATCGTCAGGATGGAGGGGACCAATGTGGAAGAGGGACGGGCGATTCTCAAGGATTCGAAGCTGAAATTTTTCGTGGCCAAAGACCTGGTGGAGGCGGCCGCGCTGGTGGCGAAACAGGTCGCGTAAAGGGATTCAGGGTTTTTGGGAATTGAGGAATTTAGAAATTAAGGGATTCCGGGATGCTGGAATGCTGGGATGAGAGATCATTAATCCGTGAAATCTGCGAAACCTCTGGATGAGATTTGAGGAACGGCAAGGCGCGAAATCATGAGCATATTGGTCAATGAACACACCAGGGTGGTTGTACAGGGAATTACAGGCCGGGAAGGGGCGTTTCATACCCAGCGGATGCTGGAATACGGGACCGTGGTGGCAGCGGGTGTAACGCCGGGCAAGGCCGGAAGTACGGTTGAAGGCGTACCGGTATATAACACGGTCAAGCAGGCTGTAGCGCAGGAAGGCGTTAACGTGTCCTGCATTTTCGTGCCTCCCCCGTTTGCAGCGGACGCCATTATCGAATCGGCCTCGGCAGGGCTCGCCCTTATTGTATGCATCACCGAAGGCATCCCCATCCTGGACATGGTCAAGGTGGCCGGGGTCCTGCGAAACCGAAAATCATGCCTCATCGGGCCCAATTGTCCCGGCGTTATCTCACCGGGAAAAACCAAAGTGGGGATCATGCCCGGTCCCATCCACACGCCGGGCCCGATGGCAGTCATATCGAGAAGCGGCACCCTGACCTACGAGGTCGTGGAGCAATTGACCCGGATCGGCCTCGGCCAATCCACCTGTATCGGCATCGGGGGAGATCCCATCATCGGGACGACCTTTATTGACCACCTCCGCCTTTTAAAAGAAGATCCGGAGACCAAAGGCGTTGTCATGATCGGAGAGATCGGCGGCACCGCGGAGGAAGAAGCTGCGGATTATATTCGGGAGACCTTCGACAAGCCGGTTATCGCCTTCATCGCCGGGCTGACCGCCCCTCCGGGGAGACGGATGGGCCATGCGGGGGCCATCATTTCCAGAGGTCAGGGCATGGCCAAAGACAAGATAAACGCCCTTCAGGCTGCCGGCATTACAGTGGCCATGGATCTCGGAACCCTTGGGAAAACGGTCCAGGAAGTCATGGAGAAGGCGTGATCCGTGCGCATGGCCGTTCTTGACTCCGATTATACATGGTGGTAGTGTGAATTAATCGACCATAATTAAGCGGAGCAGGAAAAGATGGAAAAAGTACTGAGTATCACCTCCCGACTCAAAGACAAGAAACGGAAAGAACAGGTCCGGGAGTATCGCGACAGATTTGAGGCCGTGCAGCGGGTCCTGCAATGCTCCGGGTGCCAGTATAAATGTGCCATGTGCAACCGGCATATAGATCAATCCGAACCATCGGATTCCCCGCCGGCTTCCCTGATGGAATTCACTCTATGTGACAGCTGCCGCTTCGAATATGAGGCATTTATGGAGGCATCCCGAAAAGGGGAGGTCGAATCGGATATCTTTTGGCACAACACTGAATGGATCGAACTCTGGACATGCTGGATCAATTACCAACGTTCGATAAATAAGTTTAGAAGTTCCTTTAATTTTACGAACATAACAGAATAAGTGAAAGTTACTTTGAGAAGAAATCAACCCCTGCGCGAACCGAGGTGAACAGGGGTTTCCAAGGCGGGAGGTAGCGCAATGTTTGGGATAGGCATGCCGGAATTGATCATTATTTTGATTATCATTCTGATCATATTCGGGGCGGGCAAACTGCCGGAAATCGGCAGCGGCATCGGAAAAGGGATTAAGAATTTCAAGAAGGCGACCAATGAGACCAAAGAGGAAATCCCCGCCCCCGATGACAAGGACAAGAAGAAAGAGGACGAAGCATAAGCAAAACCGCATCGCCGATCCCTAAAAGGGGATATCGTCCTCCGGTACGTTTACCGGTTCTTCGAGAGGAGGCTGCTGACCTTGGTAGTCTTCTCTTTCAGCTTTTCCCCCCGGGGAATCCAGCATCTGCATTTCACGGGCGACCACCTTTGTCGAGTATCGCTTATTCCCATCCCTGTCCTCCCACGAATCGGTTTGCAGCCTCCCTTCTATATACACCTGTTTCCCTTTGTGCAGGTATTCCCCGCATATTTCACCCAGACGTCTCCAGGCCTCGATCCGATGCCATTCTGTTTTCTCCCTTTTTTCCCCCGTGTTTTTGTCTTTCCACTCCACGGAGGTGGCGATCGGGAAAACAGCCACTGCCACGCCGTCGGGGGTATACTTCACCTCGGGATCTTTTCCCAGCCTGCCAACCAAAATCACCTTGTTTATTCCCGCCATCTCTCGGCCTCCTTTTTGTTTCCGGTTCAGGGGAGTTGAAACTTCAATTGTGGTTTTCTGTTTTTCATAGCATAATAAATGGATTCAGGTCAAAGGCATTTACCATAATGTCACCCCGTCCGGATTCCTTTTTTTCGGGGGAGCGCAAATAAAGATGCATCCTCTATTGACGGAAACGCTTTAAAAGGTTAAGCTCCTGTTTCAAAAGAATATTTCACTTGCCCAGGCAACACGGAAGTTATCCTCGGAAGTGTCCGGCCGCGAGGTCCGGGCTGCCTGGCAGGCGCCAAGGAGAACAGATGCTCAAGGTAATCCCTTTGGGGGGACTGGGAGAGATCGGTCTCAATATGATGGTTGTGGAACAGGGCTCTGATCTTCTGGTCATTGATGCGGGGCTGATGTTCCCGGATGACTACATGCCGGGTGTGGATCTCGTCATCCCCGATTTTACCTATCTGAAAGAAAATGAAGAGAAGATCCGGGGAATCATCCTCACCCACGGCCACGAAGATCATATCGGGGCTGTCCCCTTCTTTCTCAGGCACTTCCCCGTCCCCGTATTTGGCACCGGCTTCACCCTGGGGCTCCTGGAAGAAAAACTGAAGGAGCATTATCTGATCGAGGCCGACCTTCGTCTGGTCAAACCGGGGGACGTCACCCCTCTCGGCCCATTCCGGGTGGAATATATTCGCGTCAATCACAGTATTGTTGACGGGGTGGGCCTGGCCATCGAGACATCCGAAGGGATACTTGTCCATTCCGGTGACTTCAGGATCGATGCCACCCCCGTGGACGCCCAGTTCACGGATCTGATCCGTTTTGCCCACTTCGGAGAGAAGGGGGTGCTGGCCTTATTTTCCGACTCCACCAATGCAGAAAAGGAGGGGTATACCCTCAGCGAAAAGGAGGTTACGAAGACCCTGGGAGACCTGTTTCAAACCTCCCGGGGGAGGCTGATCATTGCCAGTTTTGCCTCCAATATCACGCGGATCCAGCAGGTGATCTCATTGGCGGACAAATTCCACCGCAAGGTGGTGTTTAACGGAAAAAGCATGATCACCAACGTGGGCATCGCCACCCAGCAGGGATTCATCCACCTGCCTGAAGATATTGAAATCAGTGAACACCAGATCAGCCGGTTTCCTGACCAGGAGATCGTGGTCATTACCACAGGGAGCCAGGGGGAACCGATGTCCGCCCTGACCCGCATGGCCCAGAGCAGGCACAAGGGCGTTAAGATAAAACGCGGCGACACCGTTATCCTTTCATCCAGGTTCATCCCCGGCAATGAACGGGCCATTACCTCCGTTATCAACAAGCTCTACCGTTTAGGCGCGGACGTGGTCTATGAAAAGGTCTCCGACATTCATACCTCCGGGCATGCCAAGAGGGAAGAGCTCAAATGCATGTTGAGTCTGGTAAAGCCCCGTTATTTTGTGCCTATCCATGGTGAATACCGGCATATGGTAAAACATGCCCAGATCGCCCTGGAGACGGGGATGGCCGATGACCGCGTCCTGATTGCTGAAGATGGAAATGTTATCTGTTTTCAGGACAACAGGATACAACTGGGTGACCCTGTGACCACGGGCAAGATTCTCGTGGATGGAAAAGGCGTCGGCGGTATCGGCGACATTATCCTCAAAGAGCGGAGAAAACTGAGCCGGCACGGGATGGTGGTGATCCTCCTGGCAGTGAATGCAGAGACAGGGGAGACCGTTTATGGGCCGGAAATCATCTCGCGCGGCTTTGTATTTGAGGAGGAGGGACAATTTATCCTTGAAGACGCAGAATGTATCGTGTTAGAGGTGCTTGATGAACTGGAGCGCCCTTCACCAATGGACTGCAGCACGGTTCAATCGGAAATAGCAAGGAGACTGAAACGCTTTTTCTACAAGGTGATCGGCCGAAGCCCTTTGATCACTCCGGTGATCATCGCGATTTAAAATCTTTGATGGTGACCTCTCTGCACCCTGCGGAGAAGCTATTCAAAGCCCTGGGGCGGTCGCCGAGCGTTATGTATCCATTTTAATGTCCCGCCCTTGGGCGGGACAAAGAGACTCCCCCGCGCGCTCAAAAATTGCCGGGATGTGCACCAATACCTTTTTTGGTTGCGGCTGTTCGGCCGCCTTGGGATCTTGACCGAGCACCCTGTTTTCACATATTAATTTCGAAGACCACCCTTTCTGAAACTGTAATCGCCTTAATATGAAATGACCAGAAAAACCCATTCCAGCCGCAAATCCGATGCGAAAGCACAACAGGACAGGCCGGCACATCCTCTTAAGAAAGAGATCGCAGGGCTTGTTTTCCTGCTGTTGGCCATCCTTCTCTCCGGCAGTCTCCTGTCGTATCATCCCGACGACAGGCTGTTCTGGAATGTCACCGGCGAAATAGGCAAGGCCCACAACCTGTTCGGGGCCGTCGGCTCTCATCTGGCCGGCATCTTGTTCGACCTCCTGGGCTTCTCCTCCTTCTGGCTGGCGATCACCCTCCTGGTCCTCGCCTTTATGACGTTTCGAGGCCGCACCGTCGCGTCCCCCTTGTTGAACCTCATTGCCATAGCCGCCCTCCTCGCCTCTTTTTCCGCCATTTTGAATCTCCAGTTCCCCGGCGAAGTAGCCTTTCGTGAAGGGCGCATGGCGGCCGGCGGACTGGTGGGACTCCATCTTGCCGGGTGGGCTCAGGGTGTTCTGAACCATTTCGGGAGCTATGTCTTCCTTGCCACCGTATTCCTCGTTTCGCTCATGGTGGTCACCCATCTCTCCCTGGGACGGATCTTCACCGGAATGGGGCTGGCCATACTCGGCATTCTGAGACGGGCAAGGGATATGGTTACCAAGATAAAGGAAAGGAAAAAGCGCATCCGGAAGACCAAGGTGGCGCATCACAAGATCAAATTGAAACCCAAGGTGACCATTTTAGACCCCAAACCGACAACAGACCCCGCTCCACAGCAGGAAGACTTCCCGTTCATGAATGTTGTCGGAGAATTCAAACTCCCCCCTCTGGATTTGCTGAGAGATCCCCCGGAGCAGAAAAATATCCATGTTCAGCGGGAAACCCTCGAGATGAATGCCCGTCGTCTGGAAAGAAAGCTTGCGGATTTCGGCGTGGAGGGAGAGGTGGTGGAGATCCTTCCCGGACCGGTCATTACCATGTACGAATATAAGCCGGCCCCCGGGGTCAAGATCAGCAAGGTGGCCAATCTCTCCGATGATCTGGCCTTGACGCTCAGGGCCCAGAGCATCCGGATCGTGGCCCCCATACCGGGCAAAGCGGCTATCGGCATCGAAATTCCCAACAACCAGCGGGAAGTGGTCTATCTGAAAGAGATCCTCTCCAGCGCCACTTACAAAAACTCCAAACACAAACTCGCCATCGCCCTCGGCAAGGACATTACAGGGGCCGCTGTGGTTGCGGATCTGACAAAGATGCCGCATCTCCTGGTGGCAGGGGCCACCGGCACCGGGAAGAGCGTTTCGATCAATACCATGATCCAGAGCCTCCTCTTCAAGGTCTCACCGGACATGGTACGATTCCTCATGATCGATCCCAAGAGGATCGAGCTTTCCACCTACCAGGAAATCCCTCACCTCCTCCACCCGGTGGTAACCCAGCCGAAGGATGCGACCAAGGCCCTTCGATGGGTGGTGGAAGAGATGGAAAGGCGTTACATGCTCTTGTCCGACAGGGGGGTGAGAAATATTGAAACCTATAATCGGAAAATCGTGGGGGCGATAACACCCCTGCCCGACGAGGACACCTCGAGGGGGGTCGACAGAACACTCCCGTATATCATCGTCATTATCGATGAACTGGCCGACCTGATGATGGTGTCGTCCAAAGAGGTGGAGGAGGCCATCACGAGACTGGCCCAGATGGCCCGCGCTGCCGGCATCCATCTGATTATCGCCACCCAGCGCCCCTCGGTCAATGTCCTCACAGGGATCATCAAGGCCAACTTCCCGACACGACTTTCTTTTCAGGTCTCATCCAAGGTGGACTCCAGAACCATTCTGGATACCAACGGCGCGGAGCATCTGCTGGGGGAGGGGGATATGCTCTTCATGCCGCCCGGTGTGGGCCGTATTATGAGGATTCATGGGGCCTACGTCTCGGAGGAGGAGGTCAGGGCCGTGACCGACTTCCTGAAGCAGCAGAAAACCCCGGATTATGACGCCACCATCCTTTCACACATTGCGAGCGACGAAGAGGACCCGAAGGAAGAGCTGGAATTCGATGAAAAATACGAAGAAGCCGTTGATCTTATCTCCAAAACCGGGCAAGCCTCCATTTCCATGCTGCAACGCAAACTGAGGGTCGGCTACAACCGGGCCGCCAGGATGATCGAGGTTATGGAAATACAGGGGATCGTCGGTCCCTCGGACGGGGTCCGGCCGCGGGATGTTTACGGCAGGAAGGCGGAGTGAAAATGGCAAAACGGCTGATCCTGTGTCTGGCGATGATATCGCTCTTCCAGGGCGTTTCCATGGCCGATGAGAGTCTCACCACTATCCTGGAAGGCATTCAGAAGACCTACGGTCACCTTCCGGGTCTTTCCGTGCCCTACCACAGAGAGGTCATCACCCGGTCCATGAGCATGCTGGGGGGCGAGGCCAAGGGGGATATCGCCTCGGGCACGATCTATTTCAAACACCCCCATTTTCTGAGGCTGGAGCAGAAAGCGCCCAAACCGGAGACCATTGTCGCCAATCAGGATATTCTGTGGTGGTATGTCCCCGACCAGAAAACGGCCTACAGATATCCTGCGAATGAGTTCGGAAAGGAACTGCGCCTGCTGAGCGACATATTCCGGGGCCTTGCCCATGTGGAAAACAATTTTCAGGTGGTCCTGCAGGGTCGGACCCCGTCCGGGGAATATGAAATTGAACTCATTCCCGATCCGCCCTGGCAGGACATCGCGCGAATCACGGTAACCACCACCTCCCAGTACAGAATTACTTCCATAAAAATCCACAATACCTTGGGGACCGTCACCCTCTTCACCCTGGGGGAGCTCTCTGAAGAAAGAGCGTTTGAAGAGGATTTCTTCCGGTTTGCCCCCCCGGAAGGCGTAAAGCTGATCAGAGAGGGAGACGGTCAGTGACCCATCACCCTGGACAGGAGGCGAATCACCCGCTTGAGACTCTGAAGGCTGTCGGCCGGGAGAAAATAGTCCACATAGGGCAGCGCTGTTTTCATGCCGCGACAGAGGGGCTCATAAGCGGGATCCCCTGCCAGGGGATTGAGCCATATGACGGCATGGGCCTTGCGGCTCAGAAAAGCCATCTCCCGCATCAGGAGGTCTTTTCCCCCCAGATCCCACCCGTCGCTTAACAGAACCACCGCCGTCCTCCGGCTCAGGAGGAAGTCGCCGTATTTCTGGTTGAATTGATGAAGGGAATATCCGATCCGTGTGCCTCCGGACCAGTCAGGGACCTCATCGGCGATCCGTGCCAACGCCTTTTCCACACTCAGGTGACGGATTAAAAAGGTGACCCGCGTGAGGGACGTGGAGAAGACAAAGACCTCCGCCCGCGACCCGATTCCCCGAAGTCCCAGGAGAAACGGCATCACAAATCGTGCATATCGGTCCATGGACCCGCTCACATCGGCCAGGATCACCAGCCGTTTGAGCCGCTTCTTCTTCTCTTTATAAAAGATTTCAAAGGGTGTTCCCCCTGTCTTGAGACATTTCCGAATGATGGCGGGAAAATCCAGGTTTCCGGCGCTCCTCCCTCTCTTGGTCCGCCGCGACGGTTGGATCTTGAAGGGCGCCATCATCTGCCTGAGGGCAAGCTCCGCCATGGGGATATCGCCCTGGTTGAAACGGCCGAGATCCTTTTTCCGGACCATGGACACCGGGCTGTAGGCAATCCCTTCCAGCCACTGTCTGTTGTCATCCGAATCGGTTAGTGTCGACGCATCGGCAGGGGCATCAGGAAGAAATTGATCTTCCGTGACAGATGGGGGGGGTCCGGTTTTGGGGTCCTGCCTTCGGTCTTCCGCGGCGGCCTCTTGGTCCCGGCCTGCCCGGCCCCAGAACTGATCAAAGAGATTCTCGAACTGGACCCACTCCAGATCCGTGGCGGTCAGATTGGTCCGAAGAGAATGAAAAAAATCTCCCTTCTCCTCCAGGGATATCTCCTCCAGACTTCGAAGGGCGTCATGGACGCTGCTCTGAAACACCCTGAAGCCGCGTCCCTTGAGAAACCCGGCAAAACGAATCACCTCTCCTGCCAGCGTGGTTTGCTCACTCGTCATCGGTCAACGCCCATTCGGCCCCGCGTCATCGTTGTCAGTCGCTCCCCTTTTCCTTCTTCTTCTTAATTCCTCATTCATAATTCTTAACCACCCAGGTATTCACCCCGCTGTCCTGCATCCGCCCATATCTCCTCTTTGAACCGTTTGATATCGTCCTGGTACTTGAGAAAACACCCGAGGGTCTCCAGAACGACGGTTTCATCCAGAAATGCCCTCTGCATGGTCATCAGGGCCCTGCCCCAGTCCAATGTCTCGGAAACCCCGGGCTTCTTCAGAAAATCGACCGTCCTGGCCTTCTGCATGAAGCGGGTCACCTGTTCGGCGAAACGGGAGTCGATGCCCGGAAGACGGGTCATCAGGATACGATATTCCTTTTCAAAAGAGGGATAATCGATCCAGTGGTAGAGGCATCGCCGTTTCAGGGCGTCATGGACATCGCGCGTACGATTGGAGGTGACCACCACCAGCGGCTTTCTTTTGGCCTTGATGGTCCCGATCTCGGGAATGGTGATCTGGAAATCCGAAAGCACCTCCAGGAGGAAGGCCTCAAACTCCTCGTCTGAGCGGTCGATTTCATCGATGAGGAGCACGGGCGCCCTTTCTTCGGACATCAATATGGCCTCCAAAAGGGGCCGCTTTATCAGAAAACGGGGGCCGTAAATCAGCTCTTCAATCTCTTCCCGGTCCCTCTTGCCCTCCTCCTCCAACCGGATATGGAGAAGCTGCTTGGGGTAATTCCATTCATAAAGCGCGGTAGCGGCGTCGAGACCCTCGTAGCACTGGAGCCGGATCAATTCCGTCCCGAAGAGGCGCGACATGACAATCCCCACCTCTGTTTTCCCAACCCCCGGCTCTCCCTCTAAAAAAACGGGTTTTTCCAGCCGGTGTGCCAGAAAGAGGACCGTTGCAAGGGCGCGGTCCGCAATGTAATGGGACTCGGCCAGTTCATTCATTACCTGATCGATCGATTCGAAATTTGGCGACAACACAGGACCTCCTTAATCTTGTGTGAGAGGCTTCCAGCATCGACCTCGCGGCGGGGACGCCCCTCTCACAGAACTGCGAATTTTCACCTATTGGCGATGAGAATTGCGGATGCTCTCCCCTGCGCACTTGCGTTGAGGTGATCTATACGGTATGATATCGCCGTCGTCAACACTTTGGAATCTACAGGACATATGAAATCCAAGAAAAGAAAAAAAACCCCCTCCCCTGCACTTCAAAAGCGCCTGACGGAACTGGAGGAGATGGCGGCCACAAAGGGCATCCAGATACATTACGATCTCCTTGAGGCAGCCGGATTGAGATTGAAGGGGGGCATCTGCACCATACGGGGGGAATACCACCTCTTTGTTGACAGACGAAAATCCATGGCCGACATTATCGATTTTCTCCAGGACCACCTCACCCAGCCGTTTCCCGAGGTCGTTCCCGAACTTATTGAAGAGACCGCCGAATCCAACTGCTGATGGAAAGCTGATCGCCTGAAGGGACACGGACTTATCCTCCTATCCCCCTGCGAATTTTTGTTGACAAAGGATCTCTCTGTTGTTAAATAGGAGGCATGCGGGAATAGCTCAGCTGGTAGAGCCTCACGTTGCCAACGTGATTGTCGCGGGTTCAAGTCCCGTTTCCCGCTCCATAAATGATAAGACCGGCGGCATAGCCAAGTGGCTAAGGCAGCGGTCTGCAAAACCGTTATTCACCGGTTCGAATCCGGTTGCCGCCTCCAATATCATCGAATTAAGGTCTGTGAGTTGAATTAAAAACTTACAGGCCTTTTTTTTGTACTTTTGCAGAAGCCCGATCCAGCCCCAGCCACCAGATCACGCGGATCTTTTTAACAAAACCTCCCGCTTCTTGTAACTATTGTGCGCCCCTGAACGATACCGAAATCAGGTGATAAGAAGAGAAAGGTCCTCAAATGGGAGTGAACGTGAAAAGATCCAACAAGGGCAGGCAACCACCCCTCAAAATCAGATCTATCGTGTTTCCGTGTCTCGTCCTGCTGTTTCTGGGTGGGTGCGCGGCCGTTGGACCCGACTATGAGCTGCCGGACAAGCAGATATCGTCTCAATGGCATACCCCGCTGGAAGGGGGCCTCGAGGATAGGGCCGTAGATCAGGAGGCCCTGTCGCAATGGTGGCACACCCTCGACGACCCCCTGCTGTCAAGACTCATGGAAGCGGCCGTTGCAGACAATCTGGATCTGAAAGCGGCCAGGGCACGGGTTCGGGAAGCCCGTGCAAGGCGGGGGATAGAAAAAGCCAGGTTGTTTCCCGAGGTGGACGCATCCGGCAAGCTAACCCGAAGTAAAGGGAGCGAAGAGACCGGGGCAGGCACGGAGCGCACCCTCTATGCCGCCGGTTTTGACGCCGGTTGGGAGGTGGACGTATTCGGCGGGATACGCCGGTCCGTGGAGGCGGCGGATGCGGATCTCCAGGCCAGCCAGGCGTCCCTTCGGGATGTGCTGGTGAGCCTGACCGCCGAGACGGCGTTGAATTATGTGGAGATGCGGGCCTATCAGGCCCGGCTGGCCGTGGCAGAGGCCAATCTCAAGGCCCAGGAGGAGACCCATCAGCTCACCCGATGGCGCTACCAGGCGGGCCTGAGCGATGCCCTTTCCATGGAGCAGGCCCGTTACAACCTGGAAAATACCCGATCCCAGGTGCCCACCCTCCGTTCCGGGCTGGCGGCCTCCCTGAACCGGATCGCTGTCCTCCTGGGAAGAGAACCCGGGGAACTCCATAAAGAACTGGCGACATCCGCGCCCATTCCGGTAACCCCGATGCAGGTGGCGGTGGGGATCCCTGCCGAGTGCATCCGGCGACGGCCGGATATCCGGCAGGCCGAGCGGGAACTGGCAGGCCAGACCGCACGGATCGGCGTGGCCACGGCCGAACTGTATCCCAAGTTTTCGCTTCTGGGCACCATCGGACTTGAGGCCCTGTCCTTCGGCGGATTTGCCTCTTCAAACGGCCTCACCTACAGCATCGGTCCTGCATTTTCCTGGCGCCTCTTTGACGCGGGGGCCATCCGGCAGAACATACAGGTTCAGACCGCCCTTCAGGAGCAGGCCCTTGTCCGTTATGAATCCGCCATCCTCCTGGCTATGGAGGAGGTGGAAAACAGCCTGAAGTCCTATGCAGAGGAACAGAACCGTCGAGCCGCCCTAAAGCAGGCCAGCGAAGCGGCCCAGCAGGCGGTGACACTGGCGCAGAATAAATACGAGGCCGGAATCATCGATTTCGACGGGGTCCTTGACGCCCAGAGATCCCGGTTTTCCTTTGATGATCAACTGGCCCAGAGCGAGGCCGCGGTCACCACCAACCTGATCACCCTGTACAAGGCCCTGGGCGGCGGCTGGACCGAAATGACCGGAGAATAGAAATATCACGTTGAAGGTGGAAGATCATATGACCGGAAAAAATGAATCGCCTTGCTCCGTGGCGGAAACCCTCGAAATAACAGAGGGACCTCGGCGCAGAAAATGGCTCGGATGGACCCTCCTGGCCGTCTTCCTCCTTCTGGGAGGTGTGGTCGGCGCACTGGCCTTCAAAAATATGGAACCCCCTGCGTCGGCCCGGTACAAGACCCAAAAGATCGAACAGGGACCTCTCACGGTCACCGTGAGCGCCACGGGCAATCTCGAGCCCACCAACCAGGTGGACGTGGGAAGCGAGTTGTCCGGGATCATCCGATCGGTACTGGTGGAGGAAAACGACCGGGTGGAGATCGATCAGGTCCTGGCCCGGCTGGACACCAGCAAACTGGAGGCCCAGCACGCCAAAAACAAGGCGGAAGTGGCCTCGGCAAAGGCAAAGGTCCTGCAGGCCCAGGCCACCATCCGGGAGGCGGAAAGCAATCTGGCCAGACTCAGGCATGTGCGGGAGTTGAGCGGCAACAAGGTTCCCTCCCTCTTTGACATGGACGCGGCCGAGGCCGCCCTTGCCCGGGCCCGGGCCGACGAAAAAGCCGCAACGGCCGCTGTGGCCCAGGCCCAGGCCACCCTGAAAAGCACGGAAACAGACCTCGACAAATCGATCATCCGGTCCCCCATGAACGGCGTGGTCCTGGCCCGGCGTGTGGAACCGGGACAGACCGTGGCCGCTTCCATGACGGCCCCGGTATTGTTTACCCTGGCCGAAGACCTGGCCCAGATGGAGCTGAACGTGGACGTGGATGAGGCGGATGTGGGGCAGGTGGAGGAGGATCAGGAGGCCACCTTCGTGGTGGACGCCTATCCTGATCGACGGTTCGAGGCCAGGATCACCCGGGTCTGTTACGGGTCGGATACCACGGACGGCGTGGTCACCTACGAAACCATCCTGAAGCTGGACAACAAGGACCTCTCCCTGCGACCCGGCATGACGGCCACCGCCGACATCATTGTGAAAAAAGTGGAAGAGGCCCTCCTGATCCCCAATGCGGCATTCCGGTTTACGCCGCAGGTGGAAAATAAGGATGAATCCAGCCGGTCGCTGGTATATTCGCTGATGCCGCGGCTACCCAGGCGCAGGAGCGCCACCCTTGAAAAAACCCCCTCGGCCGGCAACGGTCGTCGCATCTGGATACTGGAAAACGGACACCCCCGGGCCGTGACCATCCAGGTCGGGGCCAGCGACGGCGCAAAGACCCAGGTGATGGGCAACGCCCTTGCGCCCGGAATGGAGGTCATCCTGGAACACCGGATTGACAGGAAGGGGTAACCCATGCAGGCATCCGTGTCACCCATCATTCAACTGAACCGCGTCAGCAAGGTTTTCGGCAGCGGCAAGGCAGCGGTTCATGCCCTTCGGGATGTGGATCTCAGGATCCACCGGGGGGATTTTGCCGCGGTCATGGGGGCCAGCGGCTCCGGGAAATCCACCTGCATGAACATCCTGGGATGCCTCGATGCCCCCACATCCGGAAGCTACCTGTTCGAGGGGGTGGAGGTGAAAGATCTTTCCCGGGATCAGAGGGCCCTTCTGCGGCGCCATTATCTGGGCTTTGTGTTCCAGGGGTTTAATCTGCTGAACCGCACCACGGCCCTGGAGAATGTGGAGCTGCCCCTCATCTATGGCGGCATTTCCCGCAGCACCCGGCACAGAATGGCCCGGGCCTCCCTTGCGTCCGTGGGGCTTGGGGGATGGGAAACCCACACGCCCTCCGAACTCTCCGGGGGCCAGCAGCAGCGGGTGGCCATTGCCCGCGCCATCGTCACCAACCCCCAGATTCTCCTGGCCGATGAACCCACCGGCAACCTGGATTCGGTCCGGAGCCGGGAGATCATGGACCTCCTGGTGGATCTCAATCAGGATCGCGGAATCACCATCATTATGGTGACCCATGAATCGGACATGGCCGCGTACGCCGGGCGGAAGATTCATTTTGTGGACGGCCGGATCCACGATCCTCAAGGAGACTGAAGGGATCTTATATCGATGCTCTGGGAAAACATCATACTCGCGTTGAGGGAGATCCGCCGGAATGTCCTTCGCTCCGCCCTGACCGTCCTGGGCATCGTTATCGGCGTGGCCGCGGTGATCACCATGGTCACCCTGGGCCAGGGCGCCACTGCCAAGGTCACCGCTGATATCTCCAGCATGGGGAGTAACCTGATGGATATCCGGCCCGGCCAGACGCGACACGGGCCTGGCGGGGCCAGCGGGGAGAGTCAGCCCTTTAAGGCCGCCGACGTGGCGGCGATTCAACGGGAAGTCTCCAGCCTGTCGGCCGTGGCCCCCATAGCCTCACACATGTCCCAGGTCATTTACGGCAGTGAAAACCGGTCCGCCAGGATCCTGGGAACCACCTCCGAATATCTGGCGGTGCGGGACTGGCCCCTGGCCATGGGGAGGGCGTTTACAGAGGGCGAAACCAGGGCGGGAAAGGCGGTCTGCATCCTGGGCCAAACCGTAAGGGATGCGCTTTTCGGAAGCCAGGATCCGATCGGGGCAACCCTTCGTCTGGGGAAAATCTCCTGCAAGGTGACCGGTGTGCTGGTGCCCAAGGGGCAAAACTCCTTCGGCACCGATCAGGATGATCTGGTGATCATTCCCCTCCGAACCCTCCAACGCCGACTGGCCGGCAATACGGATGTGGCCTCCATCTCCGTATCGGTCAGGGACGGCGACCCCACAAAACAGGCCCAGGCGGAGATCGAGCGGCTGCTGCGCGAACGCCGGCGCGTCGCGCCGGGGAAAGCCGACGATTTTACGGTGCGGGACATGCAGGAAATCGTTTCCATGCTCACCAGCACCACCCGCGTCTTGACCGCCCTCTTGAGCGCCGTGGCAGCCGTGAGCCTTCTGGTGGGCGGCATCGGCATCATGAACATCATGCTCGTATCGGTAACGGAGCGCACCCGGGAGATCGGGACCCGCCTGGCCGTCGGTGCGCGGGAGCGGGATGTTCTCATGCAGTTTCTGGTGGAGGCGGTGGTGCTGTCATCCTTTGGCGGGGTGTGCGGCATTCTCCTGGGTCTTGGAGCGGCAAGCGGGGGCGCCCGAGTTCTTGGCGTCCCCTTCGTCTTTCAGACGGCCATCGTGTTCATCGCCTTTGCCTTTTCCGCCGCGGTGGGCGTTATCTTCGGCTATTTCCCCGCCAGAAAGGCCGCCCGGCTGGACCCGATCGAGGCATTGCGTTACGAATAGGCGGGATTCACACAGAAATTCCAGGCCCGCACCTTCTTAGGCGCTGGTGATATTACTTGGAGACACCTCCTGACTTGCCCCCTTGACCCCCTTATCCCAGACCTCGATCAGATAGTCCTTATGATCTTCAAATATTTGGGCCTGTTCTTCCACCAGACCTTCGGCCTCGGCGGCGCTCATCTTCAGGCTCTCGTTGATAAAGGACGCGACCCGGCCCAGATAAAGGGGCGTGACCAGATTGATCAACTGTGTCCGGTTGTACTTCCAATGATGAAACGTTGCGGCCGTTTCATAGAGCACCATAACCCAGGTCTTCATCGGCAGGACGAATTTGGTCTTGGCCATCGCGGCGCATCGTTTCAGCGTTTCATAGCAATCCGGACAGAATATATCTTTATAGAAACCTTTAAATTGCCGGAAACCGGTCTTGTACTCAGACACCAGTCGCCCCAGATTGACGGACACCGGTTCGGGTTCGGAGAACCCGTCCAGGCCGAACATCGGGACTGTGCGGCTTCCCTTTACGGTCTTCCAATGGGATTCATACTGCTCCATCAGGACGAACAGGGTGTGCACCACCTGGCGGAACATGGGTCCTAAGGACTCGCCCGGATCCTTGGCATCGTGGATCTTGACCCCCAGGTTGGCCTCGCAGATCTTGAAATTGCTCACAATGGCATTGGTGGTCATCCAGATGTCGATGCCGTAACGGGCCACGTCCGTGTCCCACACATCCTGCTCGATAAAATAGGCCGCCAATTCCCCTGCAAAGGCGAAGTCGCCGCCGATGGGCTGACGGATTCGAAGCCCGTACAGGGTCCTGGTGAGGTTGTACACAATATTGTTGGTGATGGTCCCATCATACTTGTGACGGGAATAGATCGGCGACACATACTGAAAGCCTTTGCTCAGAACCGGCTCCAGAAGATACTTGACCCAGTCGCCGGTAATGGACCGAAGGTCCGAATCCACCACCATGCAGGCCGCCACATCCAGGCGTTTGGCCGCCTCAAAGATGGACCGGAAGGCAGACCCCTTGCCTGCGGGGCCGCGATAGATGGAAATGACCTTTTCCTGCCATGGCTTGATCTCAAATTCCTTTACCACTTCCCGGGTATCGTCCGTGGAGCCCCCGTCAGCGATGAAAATAACGCATCGCTTGTCATTGTAATGGGTGGCCAGTCCGTGGGTCACCATCTGAATAACGTGCTGGATGGTTTTTTCATTATAGTAACAGGGGATCCCCACCAGAATATCGGCGGATCCGATTTCTTCTATTCTTTTGGATGTATAGGTCCTCAAAGCCGAATCATAATTCATCAAATGTCCTCCCCAATGTCTTATCCAAAGGCGCAAAGATCAGAGGTCGGGAGTCGGAAGGCGCAAGTCGGAAATCCGCAAAACCGGCATTCCACCCTCCCTCAATCCTCAAATTTCTAAATTCCCCAATCCCTCAATTCCTAACGCGGATACCCGCAACCCAGAAGTGACTAAAATGTCTAAAGTGATCTAAAGTGCCTAAAGTTAAGGAATTCTGGCAATTAAATGAAAAACTCTGAGGACTATGCCCTAGCGCGGTCTAACCACCGCACCCAAGACACAAAGATCTCTTTTATCCAAAGGCCATTACCGAATAACGAAC
>JAIPDI010000055.1 GCA_021737785.1 Deltaproteobacteria bacterium | reverse complement strand
TATTTGTAAGACCGCTCGGTTCATAACTGTGCATGTCTCCGGCGAGAGTCTTCAGGAAAGCCGGATGCGGGAAATCCGCACGTCCGGTTTGAGGAGGGGGAGGGGATACCCCCCTCCCTACTCTACTGTCTCCGTGTGAAAACTTTTTCATTTCCCGGTTTTCCCGGGTTCGGTATTTGATGAAAAAACAACCATAACAAAATCTTAACGCTATGGAGGAATACTATCGATGAAAAGCATGAGAGATTTTATCGCCGCAGGTGAAAAAGAAGGTTTGTGTAAACGGATTACCGCGGAAGTGGACTGGAACCTGGAGCTGTCCCACATCGCCAAGCTCAATGAAGAGCAGGCCGGTCCGGCCCTCTTGTTTGAGAATGTAAAGGGGTATGATACGCCGGTCATCACCAGCGTGTGCACCACGGCACAACGCCTCGCCCTCATCATGGGACAGCCCCTGGATTCGACCCTGGTGGACCTATATAAGGCATGGGCCAGGTTAGGGGATAACCTGATTCCGCCCAAATGGGTGAATGCCGGCGATGCCCCCTGCAAGGAAAACATCCTTACAGGCAATGACATCGATCTTTACAAATTCCCTGTTCCCCAGTGGTATCCCTTAGACGGGGGCCGCTTTATCGGCACGGCCCATTTCATCATCAGCAAGGACCCGGAGACCGGCTGGGTCAATCTGGGGACCTATCGGAGCCAGCTTCTCGGCAAGGACAAGATGGGGACCCAGTTTATCAAGGGAAAACACGCCGACATTATGCTCAAGAAATATCAGGCCATGAAAAAGCCGATGCCGGTGGCCTCGGTGATCGGGTGCGATCCCCTCCTGTTCATCCTGGGAGCTGCCCGGGTCTCGGCGTTCACCTCGGAATATGATGTGGCAGGGGCCCTGCGCGGCGAAGCCGTTGAGGTCGTCAAGGGGGAGACCGTGGACCTTCCCATCCCGGCACATGCGGAGATCGTGATCGAAGGGGAAGTGGATGCAGAAAAGTTCATGGAAGAAGGGCCGTTCGGTGAATACACCGGCTACTACTCAGGAGTGGGCACGGATCCCAGGAATTTTATCGATGTCAAATGCATCACCCATAGAAACAACCCGATTCTGTGGGGTACGACAGTGGGCCGGGCTGTCACCGATACCCACATGACCATGGCCCTCTCCTATGGCGCCACTCTGTGGCAGCAGTTGCTGGCCATGAAGATCCCTGGGCTGAAAGCGGTCTACTGTCCGCCAGAAGGTTCCGGCAGATTTCTGGCCATCATTTCCGTCAAGCAGATGTACCCCGGTCATGCGGATCAGGTCCTGACCGCGGCCATTTCCACGGAAATGGGGGCCTATGGTCTTAAAACGGTCATCGTGGTGGATGAGGACATCGATCCGTGGGATATCCCAAGGGTATTATATGCCCTCAGTTTCCGGTTCCAGCCCAACCGGAGCCAGGTGATCAAGCGGGGACGGTCCACACCTCTCGATCCCTCCCTCCCCATCGATTCCAGGGATATCACGGGCCGGCTCCTTCTGGACGCCACCATCCCCTATGACTGGAAAGAAAAGCCGATCCCCATTGAGCTGGATCCCGCCATGGTGGAAAAGGTCAAGGGCAGGTGGTCTGAACTGGGGTTCTAGTTATGCGCTGTTGGTTAATTATTATGAAGGGTCAGTGCGATCATTGATCCCCATAATGATTAACCGACTGCAAAAGCAAGGAGTTATGAACATGTCAGACAGCACGCGGTTAAACGGCAAAAGGGTTCTCATCGTGGATGACGAAACCGATATCCTGGACATTTTGGAGGAGCTGCTGGAGATGTGCGAAGTCGCCAGGGCTTCCACATTCGAAGAAGCAAAAGAGCTCATGGCGTCTCAGACGTTTGATATCGCCATCCTGGATATCATGGGGGTGGACGGCTATGGCCTCTTGAAGATCGCCAAGCAGAAGCACATCATTCCGATCATGTTGACCGCCCATGCCTTCACTCCGGGGAACCTGGTGCGGTCCATCAAGGAGGGCGCGGATTCGTATCTTCCCAAGGAGGAGATATCCAATATCGTGACCTTTCTGAATGACGTCCTGGAGGCAAGAGAAAAGGGGAAAAACCCATGGGGGCCTTGGCAGGAACGGTTGCCCACTTCTTATTTTGAAAGAAGATGGGGGGCCGCCTGGCAGGATACGGACAAGGACTTCTGGGACAAATTCAGGGCCGGCATCAGGGACAGAACAAAAAAGGAAGACGGATGAGGCCGCAATAAGCTGCTCGCGCCTCAAAAATGGGAACCTTCAGGACTGCGTCCCTGTTGCTCCATGAAGTGCATATTTCTTGAAAATTCGGACTGTCGAGCAGTACGGCCGAGTCCTAATCATTATTCGAAAAGGGATTTGTGAATCCTATTTTCTAATTCCTGATGCTTACTCCTAATTCTTAATTCTAAATTCTAAATTGGAGGCTTCACGTGAAACCGATTCGGTACACAAAAGAAATGGTGGATGAGTTTCTGCAGGACGGATACTGGACAAATGAAACATTCTATGATTTCTACGACAGGAATGCCAGGGAATTTGGCGACAAAGAGGCCCTTGTAGATGCCAAGTACAGGGTCACCTGGGCCGAGGCCAAGCGCCTCGTGGATGCCATGGCCATTTCATGGGTCGAGATGGGAATTCCCAAGTTCTCTCGCGTTATCATCCAGTCTCCCAACAGCGTTTACGGCTTCCTGGCCAGAATCGCCTGCGAAAGGGCCGGGCTCATATCCCTGACCGTCTATCCTTACCTGCGACAGAAGGAACTGGAATACATGGTGGAACGGACCGAGGCCACGGCCGTGATCATCCCTAACGTATATCGCAAGTTTGATTACCTCGAGATGTACAAAGATCTACAGCAGAGATTCCCCCACCTCAAATACATCTTTCTGTTTGACGACGAGGTTCCGGATTCGGCCCCTGAAGGGACCTATTCCCTTACCAAACTGGCCCAGGAACGTGCGAAAAGGCCGGTGGATGAATCGGTCCTTGCCCAAAGGAGACTTGACCCTATCTGGAACGTGGCGCTCTTGACCACCACCAGCGGGACCACGGGCCTCCCCAAATTGGTGGAATGGCCCTGTGCCCCCAGGGTCTGCACATCAAAGGGGAGGGTGGATATCTGGGGACTCAATAAAAACGACATCACCATGGCCATCGCCCCCCATGCGGGCGGGGCCGCAGGGACCCTCACCTACTTTGCCGCGCCCCTGGCCGGGGCCAAGACGGTCATGCTGGAGGAATTCACGCCGGAAGGTGCCCTGGCCCTCATAGAAAAAGAAAGGGCCACGGCCATCGGCGTAGTGCCCACCCACCTGGTCCGAATGCTGGAGGCAGATACCTCTAAATACGATCTCAGTTCGCTGCGATTTATCCGTTCTGCCGGCGGCTATCTTTCCCCTCAGGTTGCGGAAGAGGCGGAAGAGGCCTTCGGGGCCGCCATTACCAGCGATCTGGGGACCCAGGATATGGGGTCGGTATCCGGGTGCAGGGTGGAGGATCCCAAGGACCTCCGACGCCGCACCGTGGGCAGGATGCTCCCTGGAAACAAGGTGCGGCTCATGGATGAAGAGGGAAAACAGGAGGTCCCGGAAGGCGACCCCGGCATCCTTTATTTCAGAGGCCCCCATGCCCCGGCAGGCTATTATCGGGACGAGACCCTGACCGCCACGGTCTTTGATCCTGACGGATGGACCACCACCGGCGATATCGTCAAATTCGACCAGGGGTGTCTCTGGATCCTGGGCAGGGCCAAGGATATGATCATCCGGGGCGGGCAGAACATTTACCCGGCGGAGATAGAAGGGCTGCTGAACGAGCACCCAAAGGTGGCCTCGGTGGCCATTGTGGGGTACCCGGATCGGGAAATGGGGGAGAGGTGCTGCGCCTATGTCATCCCCAAGGCAGGCCAGACCTTCACCTTTGAAGAGATGGTGCAATTCCTGAAGGGAAAGCAGTTGGCCATGTTCAAACTCCCGGAACGGCTCGAAGTGGTTGATGAATTTCCCGCAGTGGGCGACTCGGGCAAGGTGAATAAGGAGACGCTGAAAAAGGACATCAAGGCCAGGATAGCGGCGGAAAAGGGATAGGAATTGAAGAATTAAGATTGAACAATGAAGGATTGCTAATGATGATTGAGAGATGGCTGATAGGTAAGCTATTTCAGTCATCTGCGGCAATCTGCGAAAGCTGTGGCTACCTATTATGGCGGAAAAAACGATACTCATTATCTCCACCCTGGATACCAAGGGTGAGGAGACCTATTATCTGAGGGATAAGGTTCAATCTCTTGGCCTGACTCCGCTCCTCATGGACATCTCCATGAGGGGCGAAGGACCGACCCGTGCCGATATTACGCCGGATCAGGTGGCTGCGGCCGGCGGAAGCACCATTGAGGAAATCCGTGTCTCCAAAGAGCGTTCGCGGATTACCAATATCACTATCGCAGGGGCATCTCGCATTGCCGTGGAACGGCTTGGTGAAGGGAACCTGGACGGGGTGATCGGCATGGGCGGATCCACCGGTTCTCTCATGGCCACAGAGGTCATGCGGGCCCTCCCTTTCGGCATCCCCAAGCTGATGATCTCTTCCACGGCCGCGCTTCCCGGGCTTTCTACGCGTTATATCGGCACCGGCGACATCGCCCTGTTTCATTCGGTTATCGAGATATCCGGCCTCTCCGACCTCCTGAAAAACGTAATGGACCGTGCCGCCCATGCCATGGCCGGGATGGTCCATGAGACCATTATCTCGCCGAAGGCGAAGAAGGGAAAGGCGATCGCCATTACCATGCTGGGACCTTGCGAGCAATGCGCCAGTTCGGTAAGGACGTCCCTGGAAGCAGCCGGCCATCAGGTCATCGGTTTTTCCGCGGCAGGCATTGGGGACAGGGCTATGGAAGAGATGATCTCACAGGGTCTGTTTCAAGGCGTCATCGACCTGGCGCCGGGCGGGGTCGGAGAACACCTCTTCGGCTTCATGCGGGACGCCGGCCCCAACCGGATGGAATCTGCAGGAAGGGGAGGGATCCCCCAGATCATCTCAACATGCAGCGTCAATCACATGACCCCGGCCAAATCCAGATACAAACCGGAATATCATGAACGGAGAAAGTACGATCTGGACAAATACCGCACCTGGATCCGTCTATCCCCTGCTGAATTGAAAGAGGTGGGGGGCGCCTTCAGGGATAAACTGAATTCGGCAAGGGGTCCTGTAAAGGTCCTCATCCCCTTAAGGGGATGGTCTTCCGTGGATTATCCGGGGAATGCCACCTATGATCCTGAAGAAGACCGTGCCTTTGTGCACGAGCTCCGAAGGGATTTGAACCCGGACATCGAGATCCTGGAAATCGACGCCAATATGGAAGATCCTGAATTTGCAGCGGCGGTGGTCAAAGCGTCCTTGAAAATTCTCTGATTATTGGTGAATACCTGGCTGTATATAGAGAGAATATATGAAAAAGCGGATCATTGTGGGAATTGCAGGCGCCAGCGGCGTGATCTACGGTGTCACACTCCTGGGCCTCCTCAGGGAAAGAAAGATCGAGACCCACCTCATTATCTCCGAGGCTGGAGAGAGAAATATCGAGATCGAGACGACCACCACACCGGCCGAGGTCAAGGCCATGGCCGACTATTGCTACAGCAACCGCGATGTGGGCGCCACCCTGGCCAGCGGTTCTTTCTTGACCGATGGAATGGTGGTGGCGCCCTGCACCATCAAGACCCTTTCCGGGATCGCCAATTCCTATACCGACAACCTCCTGGTCAGGGCCGCGGACGTGACATTGAAGGAGAAGCGGAAATTGGTCCTCGTGGTCAGGGAAACCCCGCTCCACAAGGGCCACCTGAGACTTATGACCATGGCCGCGGATATGGGTGCCCATCTTCTCCCTCCGGTCCCCTCCTTTTACCACCAGCCCAAAACCATAGAGGATATCATTCACCAGACCATCGGAAAGATATTTGACTACCTGCGCATTGAACATCATCTCTTCAAGCGTTGGGGTGAATAATCTCCCAAAGGTTTTGAACCGCGTTCCCATGAAAAGGTCATTTTCCCCAACCCGACGGACACCCCGATGAATTCAGGGTGTGAACCAACATCTCCGTCCGCTGCGACCCCGACCTGCGGACAGGACCCTCCGTGTCAAGAGGGCCACCGACAGACCCTCAACAGCCCTTGATCGCCCGGCATTGAATTCCGGATTTAGAGTCAAGACGTTTATACTTCTTGACAGGCAAGGCCTTTTCCATATCATAATACCCCCCGTTGTAACATTTTGGCCTGCAAATCAATGGCCCGAGGAGGCCCCCGATAGAATCCATGACCCCCCAGATAAGCACTCTCGTCAACATGGAAAGTCCCCAGGATGTTCTGGATGAAGCAAAACACATTCTGTTGATGCTGTTTCCCCAATTTGATATAGGACCTTTGGATGGTGTTTTTCATGACGTTCTAAGCCTTTTTGAAGGCGGGTACCCGGGGTATTGTGCGTGCGACACCCAGTATCATGACCTGAAGCACACCACGGATACCTTCCTTGCCATGGCCAGGATTATTCATGGCGCAGGCGTATCAGGCCATCCTTTCTCGGAATGGAGTGTCGCTCTGGGCCTGATCAGCGCCCTTTTCCACGATGCAGGATATTTGCTGACCTTTGATGAAGAAGGGCCCGGCGCCAGATACACCATGAGCCACATTAGGCGAAGCATCGCCTTTATGGATACGTATTTTGCGCCAAGGGGCTTCTCAAGAGAAGATTTTGAATTTTGCGGGAATATTCTCAACTGTACGGGACTCGATGTAAAGATCCATGAGATACGGTTCACGTCCCATGAGAATGAAATGCTTGGCAAGATGTTGGGTACCGCCGATCTTCTGGGCCAGATGGCCGACCGCACCTATCTTGAAAAACTCCCTTTTCTCTATGACGAATTCAAGATCGCCGGCATCGCGGGACTCGGCAGCGAACTGGACTTTTACAGAAATACCCCCGGGTTTTATGCGATGACCATAGACCGGTTTCAGCACGAACTGGGAGGGGTCAATCAGTATATGCGCCACCATTTTCGTGCGCGTTGGGGAATTGACGACGATCTTTACCTGTCCGCCATTGAAGAGAGCATCACCTTTCTCAAACAGATTCTTGAACAGCACCCTGACACCCCACGGAAACACCTGCGACGTGCGGGGACCATTCGAAATCTGGAGCGCATCCGGGGGACCCGTTGACCCGGGCATCCGTGCGAAATCTTTCAACGGACCATCGGGGCAGCAACGACAGGAGAAAGAGACCCCCACGGCCGCCGATGCAGAGCGGATACTCGAGAATCGGGTAGGCCTCACCGTTCAGGTGGAATTTTCTTAAAAAATATTTGCTTTTTGATGAAATCTTTTATACCATCGCGCCGTATTCTTCAAGATCTGATCATTACCTCCTTTAATAAGATCTAACCTGCTTAGGGTAACAATATTGGTTTTTCGGTCGAATGTGAATATCAGAGAATGTGAGATCGAATCAAAACGAAAACGCTGTTAACCCGTAAATAAAGAAAATCCCTCTTTTTAAAATTAAAATCTCAAGTAAGATCAACCCGTTATTGTCCATTTATAGCCATTTGATAATGTTGGATAAAGATTAACATTAATCAAGTAAAGGGAGGCAATTATGAAGCGGTCATTGGTTGGGGGTTTTATTGTGTTCATGTTTCTCTTGGCCGGGATCTCGTTTGCAGGTGCGGCCCCGGACAAAATTGTTATCGGTCATCCTGCCTGCCTTTCCGGTAAATTTGCCAAGGCTGGCGAGCAGGCGGTGGGCGGTATCAAGGCCTGTGTCGAATGGGTCAATACAACTTACGGCGGCGTGGAAATAGGCGGCAAAAAGGTCCCGCTGGACTATAAATACTATGATTGTGAATCGAAAAAAGAGGCTGTCACGAGTCTCATCGGAAGGCTGGTTTCCGTGGACAAGGTGAATGTGGTGTTTGCGCCTTACAGCTCCGGTTTAACCCTCAGGGGGGCGCCGGTGACCGAAAGCCGTCAAATGCTCTACATGGACCACGGGGGGGCTAGCAACGAGATCTTCCAGCAGGGATTCAGATATGTTGTTCAGACCATCGGGCCTGCCACCAGTTATCACGAGGGGACCCTGGATATGATTCACAAAATCGCCCCCGATGACAAGAAGGTGGCCCTGGCCTATGAGGATTCAGAGTTTGCCAAAATGGTCATGTTAGGCGCCAAGGAACACGCCAAAAAACTGGGTTTCGAAGTTGTTTTCGAGCGCACCTATCCCAAAGGGGTTACGGATTTAACCCCGCTTCTCTCGGCCCTAAAGGCCAGCAAACCCGATTTTGTATTGGGCGGCGGCCATTTTGAAGACGGCCAGCTCTTTAACCGGCAGATGGCGGATCTGGACATTAATACAAACGGCCTTTCCCTTATTGCCGCGGCCACACTGCCGGCATTTTACAAGGCATTAACCACCATGGCCGAAGGCGTCATGGGACCTTCGCACTGGGAATACGGAGTGAAATATTCCGCCGAAGAGGCCAAGGCAGCCGGGCTCCCATGGATCGGACCGTCCCAGGAAGAATTTATGGCACTGTTCAAAAAGCACACCAGCGAGGATATGCTTCCGGATTACCATGCGGCCGAGGCCGGTGCCCAGGTACTGGCCTATGTCCTGGGGGTTCAGAAGGCCAATGCCATCGATTCCACCAAGGTCCGGGATGCCTTGGGCAGCCTTAAGTTCATGAGCTTTTACGGGGGCTGGGATGTGGATGACAGCGGCTTGCAGGTGGGCCACACCATGGTGGATGTACAGTGGCAGGACGGCAAAAGGGTCATTGTGTGGCCCAAAGCAGCCCAGACCGGAAAGGTCTGCTATCCTATGCCAACCTTCCAGGAAAAGGCAAAGGGCGTAAAGGCCGTTCCTAAGTAGTCATCAGTTGATGCCCCCGACCAAGCCTGCCTTGGACCGGGGGCTCTTTGTCTGTGCAACAGGGCGGTTGTCCCTTTAAGACCACGAGGAAATCGTGCCATGTTTTTTGAACAATTGGGCGGAAATCTGATACAGGGAGTCGTACTGGGCGCGGTGTACGGGATGGCTACCATGGGCCTCAGTCTTATCTTCGGTGTCCTGAAAGTGGTCAATGTCGGACACGGGGCATTCATCATGGTGGGGGCCTTCGTGACCCTGTTTCTTTTCAGTTCCCTCGGAATCAGTCCTATCATCGCCATCCCTGTTGCCTTTATGGTGGGCATGGGCCTGGGATTCATATTTTATTATACCACCATCCGAAAACTGATCAAGGCCCCTGAATTGGCGACCCTCCTGGCCACCTTCTCCATCGGCGTCTTACTCGAAGAGCTGATAAAGCTGATTTTCGGTTCAGAATTTCGCGGCTACAACTGGGCTGTGGGCAAAATAGACCTGGGGATCACCGTGTTGCCCATGTCCAAGCTTTATGCCTGTATCGGGAGCATCCTTATCGCAGTGCTCCTCTTTCTGTGGTTCAAGAAGACCCGGGCTGGATCGGCGGTTCGCAGCGTGGTGGAGGACAGTGAAGGGGCCCGCGTGTGCGGAATCAATGTGGGCGGTGCATATGCGCTGAGCTTTTCTTTGGGCATAGGATTGACCGTGGCCAGCGGCGTTCTCCTTACCATGTTCATCCCCGTGGGGATCAATCCATACATGGGAGGCGGATACACCCTCAAAGCCTTTGTCATCGCCGTACTGGGCGGACTTTCATCGCCTTACGGGGCCTTTTTCGGCGGGCTGGTATTCGGACTCATTGAAAACGGCTCATACACGCTGTTCGCGTATATACCGGGGGTGGAACCCTTTGCCCTTACCCGTTTCTTGTCCTTTGTGATATTGCTGGTCATCCTCTTAATCAGACCCACCGGAATCCTGAGTGCAAAATGAAACAGATACCAAAATATTTCCCGCTCATCCCTGTATTTGCTGCCTATGCTATCATGTTTCTTGTCGCTGAAAACATGGAAGGGATGTGGCAGCTCATGTCCATGCTCCTGTTTTACTGCGCCCTGGGACAGGCCTTCAATGTGTTTATGGGCATGACAGGGTATGTGGATTTTGGATATGTGGCATTCCTCGGTGTGGGGACCTACGGCATGGCCTTATCCATTACCCGGCTGGTCCAGTATGAATTCCTCGGTGCATGGATTATCGTCATCGGGTTTGGACTGGCCATGGTGATGTCCACGCTCCTTTCCATGGCCGTGGGGGCTGTGGCCCTGAGACTCAGAGGGGCCTATTTCGCCATTGCCACCATCGGGGTGAACGAGGGATTCAGATTTCTGATCGAGGGCGCCCGAATATGGAATGGATCTGAAGGCATGATATTCACGGCGGACCTCAACAAGGTTCTGGGGAGGGATACTGCTGCGGCCCTGTGCACCTACTGGGCCGACATCATGGTCCTGGTGATTGCCGCGCTGGCCGCGTTTGTGACCCTGGTTTACATGCGGAGTAAGATCGGCTACGCCCTGACCGCGCTGAGGGAAGACGAAGACGCCGCCAAGGTGATGGGGATCAATGTCACCAAGTACAAGATCATCGCCTTTATTACCAGCGCGTGTTTTGCGGGGCTGCTCGGCGCCACTGCCTGGGCCCTGAAAACGCCCTATGTATTTCCGCCCGAGGTGTTTGAGATCCACTATACCATAGAGGCCATCATCATCGTCATGCTCGGGGGTGCGGGAACCCTGCTGGGGCCGGTGGTGGGCGGGCTGGTCTATGGTATTTCCAAGTATTACCTCTCCATCTTTCTCCCGGGATTTCAACTGCTCATTTTCGCCCCGGTCATCCTTGTGATCATCGTCTTGTTCCCCGAAGGCATCGTGGGGATGATGAAGGCGAAAACCAAAGGGACCGGCATGGCACGTTTTATTGTTTAAGGGGCATCATGGCCTTATTAAAGCTTGAAAATGTAACCAAACGCTTTGGCGGCCTGGTGGCCGTCAATCAGGTGAGTCTGGAAATCGCCCCGGGCGAATTCGTGGGGATCGTCGGTCCCAACGGGAGCGGTAAGACCACCCTGTTTAACGTCATCAGTGGTGTTTTCTACCCTGAAGAAGGGACGGTAATGTTCGAGGGCCGGGATATCACCAGGCTCCCTCCCTTCAAACGGGCCCCTTTGGGGATCGGAAGGACATTTCAGATCCCCCGGCCGTTCGCCTCGGCCACGGTGAGGGAAAACATCGCGGTGGGGGCCATGTTCGGCACCCAGGGCCATCGGCTGAGCGTGGATGGGTCACTGGAGGTTGCGGATCAGATTATCGAGCGGGTGGACCTTACGGCCCATAGAGACAAGGCCGCCGGCACTTTGACCCCGGTTGAAAAAAAGCTGATGGAGATTGCCCGGGCCCTGGCCATGAAACCCAAGCTCCTCCTGATGGACGAGGCCATGGCAGGGATGCATCCCAACGATATCGATCAAATGGTGGCGTTTATCAAACGGGTGGCCGAAGAGGAGAATATCGCCATCGTGGCCATGGTGGAGCATATCATGCGGGCGGTGGTAGGATTGGCGGAAAAGGTCATCGTGTTGCATCAGGGTTCAAAAATAGTGGACGCTCCCACAAAAGAGGCCCTGGAAAATCCCAGGGTGGTGGAAGTATACCTGGGCCGTTCGCCGGAGGACGAAGCATGTTAAAGGTCACAGAACTTGAATCAGGCTATGGTCCCATGCAGGTCCTGTGGAAGCCGAGTCTTCAGGTCAAGAAGGGAACGATCACCTCCCTTCTGGGTCCCAACGGCGCGGGCAAGAGCACCCTCCTCATGACGGTGTTCGGATCGATCCAGCCGTGGAGCGGTAAAATCGTGTATAACGGATCGGATGTCACGCTCGTTCCCACCCACAAGAAAGTCGACATGGGCGTGGCCATGGTGCCTGAGGGAAAACACCTGTTTCCCAACATGACGGTTCATGAAAATCTTCTCATGGGGGCCTATCTGAAAAAAGCGTCGGCCCACAGGGATGAATCGCTCAACATGGTACACTCCCTGTTTCCCAGGCTCAAGGAGCGGGAACATCAGACGGCCGGGTCGCTGAGCGGCGGTGAACAGCAGATGGTCACCATTGCCCGGGCCCTGATGACCAAGCCGTATCTGATCATGCTGGACGAACCGAGCCAGGGCCTGGCCCCGTTGCTGGTTCGGGAAGTCTTCGACACCATTCAGAAAATGAAAAATGACATCGGACTGACCGTCCTGCTCATCGAACAAAACGCGGACGCCTCCCTGAATGCGGCGGATTATGTCTATATCCTGCACGAAGGCCGGATCAAGGCGGAAGGAAATCCTGAAGAGATCAAGGGGTCACCCGAAATAAGGGAGGCCTATCTGGGGATTTGAGCGCATGGCGCTGAGGGGATGGCACAGGGGGTGCACCGCCGTGCCGCATGAATGATTCCAACTGTTCAATATTCATCAGTGCCTTATTGCCGGGTCTGTCACAAAAAACAAGAAAGTCTTTCATTGGCCGGAAACAATAGGCTGAAAGCTGAAAGCTCAAAGCTCAAAGGATCGTTCAACCCCCCTTTCAGCTTTCAGCTTTGAGCTTCGAGCTAAGGGACGACATTGGGTTGCGGGTGAGTCGTCCCGCTTCAGAAAATAGTCATTTATAAATCACTCCCACCAGGGCTCCGGTCATGCACGTGGCAATGGTCCCGGCCACAATAGACCTCAATCCCAGGCCCACGATCTCGTCCCTCCTCTCCTTTGCCATGGCCCCCATGCCGCCGATCATGATGCCGAGAGAACCGAAATTGGCAAAGCCGCACATGGCATAGATCAGGATCAGACGGCTCCTTTCGCTGAGCGCGTCTTTCGGCAGGCCGGCCAGATCGAGATATGCCAGCAATTCATTCAAGACCGTCTTGGTCCCCATCAATGAGCCGGCGGTCACCGACTCTGACCAGGGGATGCCGATGAGCCAGACAACCGGGGCCATGAGGTAGCCCACCAGTCTCTGGAACGTCACCGGCCGGCCGGAAAATTCCGGCAGGAAGGCGAGTACCATGTTCAGCAAATGGACCAGCGCCACAAAGACAATCAACATGGCCACAATATTGAGGAGGAGACTGATGCCCGCCACCGTGCCCCGGGTGATGGCGTCCATGGGGCTTCGCGCCTCTATGGGCAGGGCCACCCCTTCTCCGGAAAGGGCCGATGTCTCCGGGATCATCAGCTTGGCTACGGTAATGGCTGCGGGCGCACTGACGATGGATGCCACCAGGAGGTGTCCCATGATCCCGGGCACTACCTGCTGGAGGATGGATGCGTAGAGCACCATGACCGTCCCTGCAATGGTGGCCATGCCGCAGACCATGATGGTAAAGAGTTCGCTCCTGGAGATGCGCGTAAGGTAGGGCCTGACGATCAGAGGCGATTCCACCATGCCGATGAAGACATTGGCTGCAGCGCCCAGGCCTTCGACCCCACCGATGCCCATGACGCGCCGCAGGACCCATGAAAACCCATTCACCACCCAGGGAATGATTCTCCAGTAGAAAAAGAGGGATGACAGGGCACTGATCACCAGAAGAAGCGGGATCCCCCGAAATGCAAAAACATAGCTCAAACCCGGAGCCTTTTCTTCAAAGGGAAGCGGCGCCCCTCCCAGATAGCCGAAGACAAATCCGGTTCCCGCCCTCGTAGACGCCTCGATGGCGCCCACGCCCCGGTTCAACCAGAGAAAGACCTCTTGGCTCCCTGGAAATTTCAGCAGAACCAGGGCCAAAAGGACCTGAAGTCCCAGGCCTGCGGCAACGGTCCTGACATTCACCCTTTTCCGATTTTCAGAAAAAAGCCATGCCAGGAAGACCAGGGCCATGAACCCTATGAAACTCTGGAGTCGGGGCAATTTTTCCTCTCGACAATAATGCCGTAAGGCGTGAAGGGGAGGTTCCGGAGAAGGGAGGATAGCAGACCGGGCGGTTAACGGTCAATGATACAATTTTTTTCAAAAATGATGGTCTCGTAAAAAGTCGAAAAAGCCCCTTTTCCGTCATTCCGGCGAAAGCCGGAAACCAGCGTTCTCAAGCACTCATAGCCCGTGGACCCCGTCCCGCCATTCGGCGGGATTCAACGGGGTGACGGCTTTTTACGAATGCATCAAATATGCAGCTGCTCTTATATAAACGGTCTTGCCGAAAAATCTGAAGTCGTCACAGGCTCCCGAGGGTGTCTTCAGGAAAGCCCTCCGGTTTTTATTGAATATGGATCCCAAACATTGATAAGATAGTTGAAACGCCTCCGCCGCAGTGCCGGTGGTTTCACCGGCTGCAAGGGGAACACATCGCTAAATATCCTGGTCCGGAAGGTTCATGAATTGGAAAAGCCTCTTGTCTGGATCGATCTTGAAATGACGGGACTGAACCCGGATTGTCATGTGATCGTGGAAATTGCATCCATCGTCACCGACGCCCGGCTCAACATCATCGCCGAGGGGCCGGACCTGGTCCTCCATCATCCCGAGGATATCCTTTCCCACATGGAACCGTGGAGCCTGGAACACCATGGGGCCTCAGGACTTCTGGACCGCATCCGATCCTCCACCTGTACCCCCCTTCAGGCTGAAGAGGAAACGCTTCAATTCCTGTCCCGATACTGTGAAGAGGGCGAATCCCCCCTGTGCGGCAACTCCATCGGTCAGGATCGCCGTTTTCTTTACAGACACATGCCGCGCCTGGAGGCCTTTTTTCATTACCGCAACATCGACGTCAGTTCGATCAAGGAGCTGGTCAAACGATGGTATCCTTCCCTCCCCGGGTTCGAGAAACAAAAAACACATCTGGCCCTGAGCGACATCCGCGAATCGATCGATGAACTCATCTACTACCGCAGGCATGTGTTTGTCCCTTGAGCCGCAGGCCGTTATGTCGGTAACGGTTTTGCCGGTTATCTCCTGTCAAGCTTCCGTGTAAACCCTGTGAGAGCAGCTTCCAAGCCGCGAGACATCGCAATATCGCGTTGAAAGCCGCTCCCACAACAACCTGATAAAAGGCAACAAGTCTCCGCCTTCCGATCCCTGACCTCCGACTTCCGATCTCCAACCTCTGATCTCCGACCTCTGACCTCCGGCTTTCCCGCCTCTGCTACATCACCTTATCCCCCGGAAGGAGGTCTCCTTCAACAGTGGCGATTCCGAGGCGGTCTTCACCGACCCCTGCCAGGACCATCCCCTCTGACAGACCGAAGCTCATCTGGCGGGGCTTCAGGTTGGCAACCACCACCACCTTCTTGCCCACCAGGACCTCCGGATCGGCATACGTGGAACGAATACCGCTGAAGACCTGCCGCAGCCGTCCCTCCCCTAAGTCCACCATAAGCCGTATCAGCTTTTTTGCCCCTTTAACAAGTCCGGCCTCCATCACCACGCCGACGCGCAGGTCAATCCTGGCAAAATCATCTATGGTGATCTCCTGACTGACCGGCGCCGCGTCATCGGGTTCTTTACCGGCCAATTTGCTTCCCTTTTGGTCGCCTGTCTTCGGGCCTATCTCGGGCGCAGCCTGCTCCGGCCGGGTCTTCTGGATCTTGGCCCAGGTATCCCGCAGGGTCACCGTTCGATTGAACACCGGTCTGTAAACAGTGGAATCAACCGTATCCACGCAAAAATAGCCCAGTCTCAGGAACTGAAAGAACGTTCCCGGCGCTGCCGCGGCCAGGCTCGGCTCTACCTGGGCGGCGGTGAGGGTCTTAAGCGATCCGGGATTGAGAAGGGATATGAAATCTGCCCCTTCCTTCGGATCAGCGGGATTGGGCGTGACAAACAGATGATCGTAGAGCCGCACCTCGGCTTCAATGGCGTGGGCGGCCGACACCCAGTGCAATGTCCCCTTGACCCGCCGGCCGTCCTGAGACCATCCCCCCCGGGTTAGCGGATCATAAGTACAGCGGAGTTCAATTACCTCGCCGGTGGTTTCATCCTTTACCACGCGTTCACAGGTAATATAGTAGGCATGTTTCAGCCGGACCTCCTGGCCGGGGGCCAGGCGGAAGTACTTTTTGGGCGGGTCTTCGCGGAAGTCCTCCTGCTCGATATAAAGGACCCTGGAAAAGGGGATCTTTCGCGATCCCATGGCCGGGTCTTCCGGGTTGTTTTCGGCATCGAGGTACTCCACCCGGTCTTCCGGATAGTTGTCGATCACCACCCGCAAGGGATGGAGAACCGCCATCCTCCGCAGTGCCCGCTGGTTGAGGTCTTCCCGAAGGCAGTGCTCCAGGAGTCCGATGTCCACCATGCTTTCCTTTTTGGCAACCCCGATCCGGTCGCAGAAATCCCGGATGGCCTCGGCCGTGTACCCCCGTCGCCGCATGCCCGACAGGGTGGGCATACGGGGATCGTTCCAACCGCTTACGTGCCCCCCTCGAACCAGTTCCAGGAGCTTTCGTTTGCTCATGACGGTGTAGGAGAGATTGAGCCGTGCGAACTCGATCTGCCGCGGCGCAAAGATCTTGAGTTCCCGGATGAACCAGTCGTACAGGGGCCGGTGATCTTCAAACTCGAGGGTGCAGAGGGAATGGGTAATCCCCTCGATGGAATCCGACTGCCCATGGGTAAAGTCGTACATCGGGTAGATGCACCATTTTGTCCCTGTCCGTTGATGGGGGGCGTGAAGCACCCGGTAGAGCACAGGGTCCCGCATGTTCAGGTTGGGCGCCGCCATATCGATCTTGGCCCGCAGCACACAGGCCCCGTCCTCGAATTCGCCTCTCCGCATCCGGTCGAACAGGGCCAGGTTCTCTTCAACGGAGCGATTCCGGTAGGGGCTGTCCTTTCCCGGCTCGGTCAGGGTTCCCCGGTAGGCCCGGATTTCCTCCGGGCTCAGATCGCACACATAGGCCTTGCCGTTCCTGATGAGCTGAAGCGCATATTCATAGAGCTGGTCGAAATAATCTGATGCATAATAGAGGCGGTCTTCCCAGTCAAACCCGAGCCACCGGACGTCCTCTTTGATGGACATCACATATTCTTCCTCTTCTTTGGTTGGATTGGTATCGTCAAACCGAAGATTACAGAGGCCCCCGAACTCCTTTGCGACACCGAAATTGAGGCAGATGGATTTGGCATGCCCGATATGGAGATAGCCGTTGGGCTCGGGCGGGAACCGGGTATGGACCCTTCCGCCGTTCTTATTCGCCTTCACGTCTTCTGTAATGATAGATCGGATAAAGTCCAGGGATGGTGCAGATTCGGGATTGTGCATGGTCATCTTCCTCTTTTCTTTCTTTATCTCACACAATGTGCGGTTCACAATCGGTTGCGTCGGAATAGGCGGTCTTTTTTGAGTCAGAGATTCAATCGATACGGCAATGCCTAATTTTTCATTAGAACAATTCTTTTTGATATGGGTCAAGCAATTTCTACATGGGCGGCTGGGTTCAAGGGTTGCCGGTGCAAGTGTTTACGGGTCCAACAATCCCAAGGAGTCCTCATTTCACCTGGAAGACCCCGGGGAAGACTCCTCCCGGGTCCGGCAAAGGCCCTGGCGGGTACAGGGTCAACGCCTGTTTGGGGGACGAGCCATCCCGCTTCTCGGGACCGGTTAATGTGCGGGAAAATCGTAACTTTTTCTAAAAGCCTGCGATGTAATAGACAAACCCGGGCGTTCGGTATGTGAAAGGGCATTGAGCAGCGGTCATGAAGCCCTGACATCGAGGTTTTAAAAGACGGCCCGCAAGGTCATTTAAGGAGTAGAGACGTCGCATGGAAAGGCCTTTTCTGAACAGACAGATACAAATGGGGCGAATTGTTGTATCATATGGGCGCAATTCCAGCTGTTTTGAGATGAACAGCCGATGGCTTTCCCCGCGTAATAGCCTGAAAAAGATGGGACTATTGACGTCACGATCCGTGATGGGATATAGAGGGAATGGTGAATCCACCCAAAGACTCGGAAATCGTACGGCGTATTCTTCAGGGAGAGACAAATGCCTTTGCTCTCCTGCTGGATCGGTATAAAGACCATGCTCTCAAAATCATCAAGCGGCGGATTCCTGGAAAAGACATCGAGGACATCGCCCAGGAGGTGTTTATAAGGGCCTACCGGTCTCTGCCCGGATTCGATCCCGAAAGCCATTTCAAAAAATGGCTGTCCGTAATTGCCGTCAGGACGTGCTGTGATTATTGGAGAAAGGGATATCGCACCCAGGAGTCGCCCATGAGTTCCTTGTCCGAAAGGCACAGTGAATGGCTGGAGGCCGTCATATCGTCGGAATCAACCGCCTCTGTCGATGAAAAGGCCCGGCAGGAGGAGGCCAAAGAGGTCCTGGCCTGGGCCCTGGCCCGTTTATCAGCAGAAGATCGTATGGTGATGGAGATGGTCTACCTGGAAGGGATGTCCGGAAGCGAGGCCGCCGAACTCATGGGATGGAGCATCACAAACGTAAAAGTCCGCGCCTTCAGGGCCCGGAAATTGTTACGGAAACTTCTTTCCGGACTCCTGAAAAAAGGGGAGGCAAAATGATGAACCTCAAAAAGGAAGACCTCAAGAAGGTCCAACGTGCACTGTCATCCGCCTACAAGGGAGGGGGGGACACTGAAATCGGCGATGCCTGGGAGAGGCGCGTCATGGCCCGCGTCAGGGGCCTGGGACCGCTGAGATCCCGGCGCGGGATGACAGCCCTCTTTGAAGGTGTCTGGCGCTTTGCCCCTGCGGCGGCCGCGATGTTTCTGGTCCTCGGCGCTGTCCTCTACCAGCGGATGGACATCCTCTCCGAGTACGAGATGGCAAGGGTGTTTTTGGAGACCGGACTCGATGATTCCCTGTTTCAGATTCTAGGTGCATCATGACAGGAAGCAGACCCAAATTGAAGCTGGCTGCGGGCGTGGCCCTTATCTTTTGTGTGGGCGCATTGACCGGGATTCTGGGGGCAAGCCTCTATTTTGAGGAAAAAATAGAGAAGATGTTTCACCACAGGCCGCCCCGTGGTGAAAGAATTGTTGAACGGCTCACCCATGACCTGGACCTGACGCCGGCCCAGCAGGAGGAGATCCGGCCCATTATTATGGCCTTTGACCAGAAGGCATCTGACCTCAAGCTCCAATACCGTCCCCAGATGAAAGCGCTTCATGAGGAGGTCAAGGCCCAGATCAGAACAAGGCTGGATGAAGAACAGAAACTAAAGTTCGATGAACTCAATGAAAAACTTGAAAAACGCTTTCAAGAAAAGCAAGAAAAGCGGTCTTCCTCCCCGCCCGTTGAAGACCCCCGGAAGGGCGTCGAGTAATACTTCCTCAGCGGCAACCAGATCTACGACATCCCTGGCGCAGGCTTTGATATCCCCAATGGTCACCTGCAGGCGTTTTGTTCTGCTTAACAGATCCAGTGGGGTCGCTCCGATATGAGGGCGTCTATGGTCTCTCGAAGCCAGGGATAGAGCCCCTCTGCCATATAAAACCGGGGAAACAGGAGATCGCTTGTTTGAGCGATCCGGCCCTCTTCAATGGCCCTGTGCGCCAGCGGGGTATTCGGATAGACCCGGACCCCGAGGCTGAGCTTTATTGCATCGAGGGGGAGGGAATCCATAAAGGAGAGGCTTTCGAATTTTCAATCATGCGCCATTCGGAAGGAGCACCCCATGACCCGAACCTACAGGCATCTCGAGACCAAACTCATCCATGCCGGCGAGCCCGACCCGCGCATCTGCGGGGCCGTCAGCCTCCCGGTGTTCCAGTCATCCACCTTCGAGGCCCTTGGCGAACCCGGCTACTTTGATCTCAAGTACATCCGCCTCAACAACACCCCGAATCACGTGGCCCTCCATCAGAAGCTGGCCGCCTGCGAAAACGGAGAGGCCGGGCTGGTAACCGCCAGCGGCATGGCCGCCATCTCCACAACGCTCCTCACCATTCTGTCATCGGGGGATCACCTCCTGGCCCAAGACTGCCTCTATGGCGGGACCCACGATTTCATCACCACCGACCTTCCTTTGCTCGGGATCTCATTCGATTTCATCGATGGGAATGACCCGGACTCCTGGCAGTCCAAACTGAGGCCCACCACCAGGGCCATCTATGTGGAGACCATGACCAACCCCCTCCTCCAGGTGGCGGACCTGAAGGCGGTGGTGCGGTTTGCCAAGGCATCGGGGATCGTGTCCCTGATTGACAACACCTTTGCCAGCCCGGTCAATTTCAGGCCCCTGGACTGGGGGTTTGATCTCTCCCTCCACAGCTGCTCCAAGTACTTAAACGGGCATTCGGACATCGTGGCCGGCGCAGTGATCGGCCCTTCCAGCATGATCGAACGGATCGCCCACAAACTGGCCCACTTGGGCGGCTCCCTGGACCCCCATGCCTGCTTCCTCCTCCATCGCGGGATGAAGACCCTGGCCGTGAGGATGCAGTATCAGAACGAGAGCGCCCTTGCGATCGCCCGGTTCCTTCAGGCCCATCCATCCGTTGAGATGGTCAATTACCCAGGGCTCGATACGCACCCGGGGCATGCCCGTGCATCAGATCTGTTTGAAGGCTTCGGCGGGATGATGAGCTTTGAGATCAGGGGCGGGCTGGAGGCCGCGGAGCAGTTCATAGAGCGGGTCACCCTCCCCATCTGTGCACCGAGCCTCGGCGGGGTGGAGGCCCTCATCACCCGTCCGGCCGCCACCTCCCATGCCGGAATGGCGCCCGAGGACCGGAAGGCCCTCGGGATCTCCGACAGCCTGATCCGCCTGTCCGTGGGGCTCGAATCCACAGAGGACATGATCGCGGATTTCGATCAGGCCCTTTCCTAGCATGCCCCCGGGGGGTCGAAAGCGACTCCCTTCGACCGAAAATCTTCATACAGGGCCACCCCAATCAGTTGCGCCATTATCCCCCACAACTGCCCATGCGGCATCAGCTATCATCCATGAGCAGAGGACGATTCTTTAGAGGACCGGCAGCGGCCGGCTCATTCGGGCTTACAAGTACTTAAAGGAAACCGGGATGCGATGGGCTCAAAATCACGATCATCATGGAGCAATGTCAATCCCTCGATGATGCAAAACGTCGCGATAATGACATCCATTGTCTTCCGCACGGTAATCCCCATCTTTCGAAGCTTCCTGTAGTTTAGGGCGCTTTGTACGGCTACCTGATAGCCCCCCATTTTACGAAACGGGAGGGCATCTAAAAAGGTCTTTGCCGTGTCAAAGTCCTTATCAGACCTGAATCCCTGGAGGACCTCTGTCAAAATCAGATCGCCCATGACGATGGGAATGGCTGAGAGATAGGCATTCAGCAGATCCGTCTGCCATGTGGATTCACCGTTGAAATAGTCGATCCAGACGGATGAGTCGACCAGGATCATTGATCGGACCTCATGGCATCAAGGTCACCGTCCCATTTCAATTTGCCGCGCAGATCCCTGATCCGCTCCTGCTTCTTGATCTGGATCAACAGCCTCAAACCGGTTTCAACGACCGACTTCTTGGTCTGAAGCCTGCTGAGCACCATCGCTTCATTCATCAGATCGTCATCTATAACAATATTGGTTCTCATGGGGGCCTCCATGGAAGTGATGTGTATAGTTTCTATTTTGCATACACACCATGCCCTCGTCAACGTAAAATAGCGATGTCGCTTCCAGACTCCTGCCCTTTGAGCGATAAGAGTGATCAGGCGTTGCTGTCTAATTCACAAAACAAGATCTGACCCGGAATTCTCATTGATCTCATGGATGGAGATCAACTGGCAAACAAACTCAAGGAGCTTCGCCTCGGCATAAGGGCCGAGATGGTCGAAAGCGTGGAAGTAGATGGCGACTGGTTTAAGAATACTTGAGGGGGCATTTGTACCCAGTCAGTCCAAATTAATGAAGGCGAGGGCCTGAGAAGTGGTTATTTGCCCTGCATCGTTCCCCGATACCTATTTCTACTTTCCGGTTCAGCGAGTATCCTGCCTGAAGCGATTCCATCCCCTTGACTGTAAAAAGCAACCTTCCCCATCCGGCCAACAGTCACCATCCGGACTTCTCACACACAGCCACTAACAGGACAACCTGTTAGAATTAAAGCGATTTCAACTGATCAAAGAATAATGGCATTGATACCGCCATTTTTTTATATAAAATGGCGACATGTACACCAGAATTATATCATACCCGGATGGAGTGTCTTTTTTTTGGATGTGATCGGAGAAATGGCGGATCAGTATCACATTGATATGTCTTCACATTGATGAACAATAACTAACATGTCCTCCTGCGAACAAATTATCGCCAACCTTTCCAAAAGCATGCCTGTTGAAAACGATACGTATTTACTGAGGCTTTCCTGCTACATCCATCGGAATCCCTTAAGGGCTGGGATGGTTACAGTTGAAGCGGGAAGGATCAGGACATTCTTACACTTGGCGGGCTGGGGGGCTAAAATCCCTGGCTACCCGATTCGGCAAACCGCTCCCTGGATTCCCTGACCGCCGCAACAATATCTTTTGTGGTTGCTTTGGTCTTAATTCCTGGAACATCAAACGGTGACTTTTTGCTTTTCCGATAAACGATAGAAAAGGTTTCACCGCCTCTCCTTTTGATAACGACCTCCTCATTTCTGGCAATATTAAGAACCTCCGCAAGACGCTGTCTTGCTTCAGAATAAGTATAGACTTTCATGATTAATTTACTCCAAAATCGTGATGCCCATCTCCCGAGCTACTCTTTGCATTCCATGGTCAAGCGTAAGTAGTGGGCTATGGAGGTTTTCAGCGCATTTCAAAAAATATGCATCGTATGCATAAAGGTTAAATTTAATGGCAAGACTCAAGGCCGATTTTATATCAGTAGGCCTCAGATCAACCGGTATTTGTTGAACAATCTCCCACGCCGATGCAACCTCCTCTTTTTTCAAGGTGCCTTTTTTCATCATTGCCGTTAGGGCGTTCCCAATTTCAAACGGTAAAACATCAGGCGCAATCAATTCATGTCCTTCAGTAAGTTGAATTATTTTGACCTTTTCCGGCTCGTTTAAGGCAACGGCTATAAATGTATTTGTGTCGGCGATTATTTTCATGGGTACAATTGTACGTGTTAAAATTCAATTTGTCAAGCGGAACGCCGGCGCTCCTGGAATTCCGATATCAGGATTGAAAAGAGGTTTCCCGCGAAACATAAACAACTTCAGGTTCTTAGCGCCTCCCCCATGAACCCGTTGTTGGTATTTTTTCACCGCGGCAGCTCCCTGCTAAGATTTCCTGTTTACATTTCCAAAAGTATGCCCTATAAAATAATATAATTATATGATCAAAAGGAGATAATCATGAACTATCTGGCAGTGAAAGATCTTAAAAAGACCCGTTCATTACGGGAACGCCTGGCAAAGGAACGGGAATTGATCCTGACAAAGGACGGTCAGCCATTTGCTCTGCTGATTGGAATTCCGCCGGAAAACGTGGAAGGATCCCTTGCTGAGATACGGCGGGCCTTGTTCTCCGCAGCAGTTATGGAGGCACGAAAAAAGGCGGTTCCAAGCCCACCGGGTCCGGGCGTCATTGAGGATGAAATTATCAAGAGCCGAAGGGATCGTGGCCTAAAATGAAGATCGTCCTCGATACCAACGTGTTGATTTCCGGCATGCTGAATCCCTCCGGCCCACCCGGGAAGATTGTCGATCTATTGAGATCCGGTGCATTACAACTTGTTGTCGATGATAGAATTCTGAGCGAATATACGGACGTCCTTCGCAGAGAGTATTTCCTCCGATATTTCGGGAAATCCGAACGCGAAAATGTGATCGAGTATCTGGTCAGAAATTCCTATTATACGTTGTCGTGCGTCGTGGCCCATGACATCCCTGACCCAGGCGACATCCCCTTTCTTGAAACCGCCCTGACCGAAGGGGTTCCCTTGATCACCGGCAATCTCAAGCATTATCCTGAGAAGGCCAGGATGGGATGCATGATCGTATCGCCCAAGCAGTTTATAGACCAGTTTGTTGCAAGAAGAGATGCTGATGCTGTTCCCTCCTGCACGCCGGACTGAAAAGGCTGCAAGATCGATTTGCAGTGACTTTCCAATAGGGGATGAAATCTGAAGATCTTGGGGGCGTCGTTCAGTTTCTTATCCCTTTTGTCTCAGTTTTTCCTGACACACCCATCGGGTTTGTTCTTGATTGTTTTACATCTTGGCGCCTTCCCGGATAATGCTGAGGGACCATGGTTCTTTTCCCGGCCCCCTTGCCCCGGTCAAAATCATCACCCCCTGATTCCAGTAACTCCACAGGGTAACCTCTTTCGGTAACCGCCCACCCCCACGCTTCGGCGTGGTCCTTCAAGGCGCAACGTCCGCTGAGGACGTGAGTGTCTGTCCCCTGCCGGAGGCATGCGGATTGTCGTTTGTGGTTGTCTCTGCCACAAACGATAAAGCCAGATTCCTTTGCGGCCTTAGCGACTTGCGGTGAAGATGTCTATTTGACCCAATGGATCGCCGGGAGAGACGAGGACTGAACGCTGAAGTAGGACGGTTCAACATCCCTCCCTACTATTTCCATTTTTGAATACAACATGTTGACATTAGAGCGATTTCAACTGATCAAAGAATAATGGCATTGACACCGCCATTTTTTTGTATAAAATGGCGACATGTACACCAGAATTCTATCATACCCGGATAGCACCTCTTTCTTCCTGTTTGGACCGCGGTCAACAGGAAAATCCACTTGGGTGCAGCACCAGTTCCCTTCGGCCCTGTTTGTGGATCTCCTGAAGGCATCCACCTTTAATAGCCTGACCGCGCAGCCTGACCGGCTGGAAAGGATGATACAGGATGGTTTCCAGGACTGGGTCGTTATTGACGAAATCCAGAAGATTCCTCCCTTACTGGATGAAATCCATCGCCTTATCGAAAAAAGAGGATTGCGTTTCATCCTGACGGGTTCGAGCAATCGGAAGCTTCGCCGGGGGGGCGTTAACCTGCTGGGAGGGAGAGCTTTGACCCTCAGGATGTATCCTTTGACAGCGGCAGAGCTGAAGAATGATTTTGACTTGAGCAGGGCCTTGGATCATGGCCTCATTCCGTTGGCTTATACCGCGGAAGACGCCAGGGATTTCCTTGACAGCTATGTTCAGGTCTATTTGCAGGAAGAGATCTCGCAGGAAGGCCTCATACGCAATATCGGCTCCTTCACGCGCTTTTTGGAAAGCGCCAGCTTTTCCCAGGGTTCCATACTGAATGTATCCACTGTGGCGAGGGATTGTGCAGTTCCCCGCAAGACGGTTGAGGGATATTTTGAAATCCTCGATGACCTCCATATCGGGTACCGTATTCCGGTGTTTCAAAAGCGGGCCAAGAGGAAGACCCAGGCCCACCCGAAGTTCTATTTCTTCGATGCGGGCCTTTTCAGAGCGTTGCGACCTGTCGGACCATTAGAAGCCCATGGAGAAACCATAGGGCCTGCCCTGGAAACCCTGGTCCTCCAGGAACTGATCGCCTTGAACGCCTACCTCAGAAAAAGGTATTCGATCCGCTACTGGAGATCCGGGCATAACGCCGAGGTAGACTTCATCCTTTACGGAGAAAAGGCCTTCTTTGCCATTGAGGTGACCGGCGCAAGTCGCGTCAGGGAGGGAGATGTTGCCGGCCTCAAGGCGTTCCTCAAGGAATACCCTGATGCCAGGGCGTTCCTATTGTACGCCGGAGATGAGACCTATTATGAGGACAAGATACGCTTTATCCGGCTCACCGATTTTTTCACGGATGCGGCCAACCTCTTTTTTGGCCAGGCATGAGGAGGAGAGACCGAGACCCTAATGCCTGAACCGATTTCCTTTGATATTACGATGCGTTTCAATAAGATGCCTTTCAATTGCCCGCGAGCCCTGACCCACACGCCTTTGGGCTTTCACCTTTGACCATTGACCCTTCATCTATAAGCGATGAGCCACCAGCCATGAACCTTGTGCCTCGCGAGGTGTGAAATTATCGCCTGATCTGGCAGAATCAGCTTGACTAAATTACCCTATAAGGTTAATTTTTATCCGATGTCTACCATCCTGAAACGCCTGTCGGAATCGCTTATGTCAAGGTTACGTTGCGCCAGGACGGGGCGATTGTGATCCAATTCAAGGAGAAATGAGATGAGGGGCGAATGCCTGAATTGCGGGAAAAGGCAGATGATCCATACCGTGCGCGATGTCCCTTACGCCTATAGAGGACACCATACCGTTGTATCCAACATCGCTGGATGGCACTGTCAGAATTGCGGCGAAGTCGAATTCGACGAGGGTGAAGGCGTTCGCTTCGCTGATGCCATTAAACAATTCGCCAGGGAACGCGATGAAATGGAGGCGGCTGAGCTTGCAAGGATACGTAGGAAGCTGGGGCTCACGCAGCAGGAAGCCGCGGTCCTTACAGGGGGGGGACCCAATGCATTTTCACGCTATGAGCGGGGCAAGGCCAGGCCCCTCTCATCGGTGACCAACCTTTTTAAGCTGTTGGACAAACATCCTCATTTGCTTGATGAAATCAGATCTGGTGCAAGATGAGGGGCCAAGGGATGCAGGACGCAAAGGCTTAGCGGGCGAGCATAGGAGCGAAAACCTTATTGGGAATCAGCCGAACTAATTTTCATGTCAACTCCGGGACACAATGTTATGACGACTGGCTAATCCATCAATGTTGTCAACGGGGACCATGAGAAAGCAAGATACGATAAACAAGAGTCAACAGCAGACCTGACCCTATTTCACCACGTGTTCTTTTGCAGAAGAGCCAAGGAATTACTGCAAAGACAAGAAAACCTGGGCTGAATGGGATGCGCTTGTGGCGAAATACCAGGGGGATGATGATATTCAGCTGCTGCATGCGCTGAGGGTGGGGCTATGCCTCAAAATAGGGCAGGGGAGCATCACGTTTGAGCGGGCTACAAAGCTCTTTAACCGCGCCCACGAAACCGTAATCCAGGAGAAACAGCTTGAGGAGTCAGAAGCAGGGAAAGAGGTGCCTAAGCTTTGACGGGCCAGGTTAGCTCTGGAACTTGCCTTTTCAACAAGAATCAAGCCAGAAAGAAACGCATTGGCTGGCAATGACCTTTCTGTTCCAGAAATCTGCTGCCCTACTGAATACACATTGTGCCAGAACCCGCTGGTTAATGTTTCCAGCTGTGGAGGCTATTAGCTGGCTTAACCTGCTAATTCCAGTGACTTTTCATGAATTCTGAAACTTCCGGGCTGAGGTTGTACCAGGATGCAAAGTTGTCTGTCACATCTATCACAATCAGAGAGTCATTGCTGTCCATGACTGCCCAGACTTTTTCCCCAGCGTCAGAGGCGGATAAATGCGACTTGACGTACCACAGCGAGTATTGCACCTTGGCCCAGTTTCCGAGCTTCTTGATGGCGTCGGCAACCTCTTCGTAATTTTGCCCAGGCGAATGAAGGTCATAAGAAATAAACAGATTGTTTGGCATTATTAGCTCCTTATTTCTTCTTGTTTTTGGACGGCCTCTGAGAAAGCGCGCTTCCGGCTGCTGACTTTGACTTTTTTGCAGTCCTGCCATCCCGGAGGACCGATGATGCGGCACTCGCTGCCCTCTTAGAGGTGATCTTTTTCGGGGATTTGCTCTGAGACAGAGCGCTTCCGGCAGCAGCCTTTGTTTTCGCACCGCTATTCCTGCTTCGAAGGGATTTCGAAGCGTTGCGGGCAGCTTTGGGCCGGGTCACTTTGGATTTTGCCATTTTTCAATCTCCTCGTTTTGAAGGTTTAAGAAGGGGCAACAAATATCGTTTTCGTTCAGCGCATGGCAAGCCTACTTGCTCTTGCATTCGTTGCACTGCTCTTTCGCAGGCCGGGAATCGGTTCTTTTCCAGCCTGGAGCAGGATAATGGTTCTTGGAGCATGAAGATTCCCAATGATAGGTATCGTGTCCCTCTTTGTAGTAATATGGCGCGTGCGGTGTTGACATGTTATCACCTCCTTTCTAATGGATTTGATGTACTAACCTTGTTGCCCCATTCTTGCTCATGAAAGGTACTGCCGACGATTTTCTGTTTTTTGCCAAAGATTCAGAAAAGACTGCCAGCGGGTGTTTAGAAGAAGGCCAGACAGAACCGGCCGGAACAGCCACCGCAGTTCCTACGGTTAGAAATAATGGCGAATTATTGGACTTTACCGGCATAGGACAATAAAAGGCAATAATCAGGCAGCAAGCAGCAAGGCTGAGGTTATGAACCATCCTTCCCCAAAATATGATACTTCCATCCGTGAGGAGCTTGATAAGGCGGATTGGGAGGTGGTTTTCCCAAAGGTGTTGAGGTATGCTGTATCAAGAGCCAAAAAATTCAGCTGGCTTGGTGATGAGGTTGACCCTGAAGCGCTTGTGCATGAAGCGGTTGCATGCGCGTATGGCATTGGAACAAGGGGAAATTTCAGGAACTGGAACAAAGAGACATGCCCGGATCTCGCGGATTTCCTTATTGGCATTGTGCGAAGCACAACCAGCCACAAGGCCGAGCATGAGGCGGACTTCCCGGGGGAATCGCTTTTTCACGAAGATGGCACGCCAAAAGAAGAAAAAATCCTGAAATCAGCCCGTGAAACAGAGGGAGCTGAGCCTAAGACCCCAGAAGAGGAGCTAATAGAGGATGAGAACCTGCAGGCCTTTAAGAAGTTGCTGGATAGCCTTTCAGATGAAGACGAGGGTTTGGGCATTGTTATATTATGCATAGAAGACGGAGTAAGCAAGCCCCGTGAGATTGCAGAGGAGACAGGATTTGACATAAAAAAGGTCAACAATCTTCTTAGAAGGCTGCGGCGCAAGCTTGAAAATTACAATCCGAAAAAGAAATAGTCTTCCAAGGAAAGGCAGGAAGAATGAGCATAGACAAGGAAAAATATCTGCGGACCATGGATGCCCTCACCGACGCCCTAGGCATGAGCGAAGGAATGTCTGCTGAAGAGATAAAGGCGGATATGAGGGATCAGGGAATTGATGTAGATGCTGCATTAGCCCGGCTGAAGAGGGCACGGCTGAGCATATCCATGGCGGCGAAAAGGTCAGTTTTGGATACTGCCATGGAAAAGAGGCTCAAGCTGGCAGAGAAAGGTCATGAGTTCATCGGGAAATTCAGTAATTGGACAAGGGATCAACTGATTGAAAGGATTAGAGAATTGAGCGAACCTGACTTCGGCTTTGCATATAGGGATTTGGAAAACATCGGAACCGACGAAATGGTCTCCATTCTGGAAGACCTTGAAATGGCACGCCGGAGCGCCATGGAAGACGACGGCGGAAGTGAATGACATTCATTACAAGCTGGTTGAAGCTGAGCGCCTTGCTTCGGGTGTCGTAGATGAATTCGGGATATGCCTGCCAGGGCATATCAGAGTCAGGGATATCGCCTTTGCCAAAAGGGCAGCAGTTGTTGAGGAAAAACTCACCGGGGCAGCAGCAAGCATTGTAAAGGCAGGCAGCCGGGCAACCATCAGGATTTCCCCGTCTGACAGTCCGGAAAGGAAAAGATTCAGCATTGCCCACGAATTAGGGCATCTCCTTATGGATCATATCGAATCTATACAGAGGGTTTGCAGCGACGCAGATATGATGAACTGGCATCAGGAAAGCCAGGAGACCCAGGCCAATTTCTTTGCGAGCGAGCTGATTTTGCCTGCGAAGCTGGTCCATGAGCGGTGTGATATCGGAAATATCAGCTTCGAACCTGTAAAGAAGATAGCCAAGGATTTCAGGGCATCACTGACTGCAACAGCGATAAAGTTTGTGAGATTATGCCCTGAGAAGTGCGCTGTTGTCCATTCAGCCAACGGCAAAATCAAATGGTTCTACAAGAGCCCGGATTGGTGGCCGTACATCAAAAGAGGCAAGGAACTCGACAAGGGAACCCTGGCCTACGATTTTTTTGCGGGTAAAGAGATGGAGACTGAACCGGTTGAGGTAGACGCTCATGCCTGGGTTGCACCCCGTGGCCTTGATGAAATCGTCGAGCATTCAATTGCATCACCGCACTATGGCTTTGTCCTCTCCCTTCTCTGGATAAAGCCGTAGCAAAGGTCCTGAGGGCCAAGATAGGGTTTCCGTTCTGCTATTTTCATAACGAACCGCTGTTTATTGATCTGAGCAGTAGAAACACAACAACATCCTATTTGTAAAGCCTGCATATGTCTATTAGCGCGACGGAAAATGTTGTAAAGTCAGAGGGCCGGGAGTTATACTGTTTCAAAAGAAACTGAATACATTGAATGACGCCAAAGGCAAAGCATCATTCTGATTACAGGATGAATAGGGCGAGGTAAAACGTGACGCCTTCGGATAATTCTTTTGCCCAAAGTTAGCTTTAGGCATGCCTTTCCAGAAAAAAGTTTGTTGGGGGCATTTAGGGAGGAGTGATATGCAAAGACAATTGGCCAGTGTTCTTACAGGTCTCAGCATCTTCCTATTGTCAAATCAGTCATACGGTCAGGATGCAGCAATCGAAGGGAAGGTAATGTCTGGAAATGTTCCTGTTACAAATGCCGAGATCGAAGTGTACGCCGGTAAAGAAAAAAATCCCATGGAGATATTGAGAACGGACAAGGAAGGGAAATTTAAAATCAACTGGAAAAAGGTGGATCTTCATATAGATACCACCCCGAGCAGAAATATATCGCTTCAAAAGGAAAGAATTGGAAGAAATAGATGGAAAATAATTATTGATGAAACCAGGACTGTGTCTTTTGGTAAAGAATTCAAAAAGCTTATTAGCCTGGTCCTAACATTCATCGTAGGCTGGTTTGGCGGATCAATAAGTAAGAACATTTCACATACTATCAAAAAAAGACGGTTTAGAAAACGTGACCTGCCGCCAACGAAAGAAGCTGTATCTAAGATGCTGAGTGATATCAAGTCTAGAGTATTGGAAAAAGAATTTGCCGGAGAAATTCTCAATTCAACGCTGAAAAGAGTACGGAAGATAAGTAAGGAAGTAAGTTCTCTGTTAGATGGTAATACAGACCTGAAAGAGTACGATAGAAAATCATACGATAGATTAAGACATGTAACGGGGGATCTGCAATTTATGGAAGGATTTCTTGGTGAGGATCGCAGCCAGCAGGATCGCTTATTCATATACTACAACGATAAATCAAGGGCTATAAGTGACTTTCCAGAATTGTCAAGCTATATGGATTCATTGCACTCTTTTTAAAAAATCGGCTAACATACAAAAATAGTAAATGGGGTTGTACCAAGCGTTGCTATTCTCTTCATGTGTTTTTTCATAAAACCTAGAAGTGCCGATAATGCCTTTTTGAACTACGACATCATGCCCCTTAACACCACATCTTAACATGGCAGAAATTGCTAATGACGAATTCTTAAGGCTATCTTTCCATTCTTCCGGAGCCTTGCCCATTTCATAATCGTTCGGCCAGACAAAACCAATAGAATAGGGTTTGTAAGGCCTCTTTCTCTCATTGAGAAAGGATAACCCAGCATCAATAGGCTCTTCAGTTACTGAATATTTAAAAAAAGTGGTTTGGTATTTCGCTAGTGCCATTAGAGCATAACATGTTTTTTCGACAAATGACTCTTGGCTTTGTTGTTGACCAAATTCACCCCAGCCGCCATCTTCCTTTTTGCGTTGATTGTCAATTAGCCATTTTACGCCATTCTCTATAAAAGGCAGGTACCTGTCTCTTTCTTTGTCATCGTTCTCTCTGCGGTAATATTTCAACAGAGTTTGTGTAGCATAGGCAGTCGCACCAGTGTCTTCTTTATCAATGCCTGGCTCTTTCTTCCAGCTTCCGTTTGCATTCCTAATATCCGTCCGCAATAGAGCCTCTAAGTGCTCTTTACCGGAGAAGCCACCGTCTTGAATGTCATTGTCATAGCTAGTGGTATAATTAAGAGCAATGAGCGCCATGCATGTGTCATAAGTATTCGGAGTATTAGATATGCTTTTGTGCGAAAAAGGAAAACCTGAATCTAGCGAATTGTCCTCAAGCCATTCTTTACCCTTCTTGATAGCTGACACTATCTTGTCCAACGGATAGGAAATCGAAGGATGGCTATCTTGCTCTACACAGGTTTTCCATTTGCTTAGCAGCAGAAGTACTATATAATTAGTCCAGTATGTGGGGACCAAAACCTGTTTGAAATCCTGCACATCCCTTTGATAAACTTTATTGAATGTATCTTTATAGCTCTTTAAATAATTATCAATAGCTTCCTCGAACTCTTTTCCCCGTATCTCCAAGAGGTAATCTCTATCTACAAGTGGGAAGCCACCATCCTCATCCTGTTTCGTTATAACACGGTTATGTACATGGTCTGCCAGCTCATTTGAAAGAAAGTCAACCGAGAAAAAATAGTAATTGCGTGAGGTGTCAAGTATAGTATCGATGTTGACACCTTTTTTCGCGAATTGAGGAACCCCTTTGATCAATTCTTCCTGTTCTTTTCTGTCTTTTTTGTAGAAGCTGGGACTGAAAATCTTCCGCACATTAGGATTCTGGTAAAGCTCAAGGATTTCAGCAGCTGAGCTATATAGCATGTCTCTTACCCCTCCTGTTTTGTTGCCGACGCTTGTAAATAGGAATAAAGGTCTGCAAAGAGCTGCATGTTATTTCGCGATTTGGCTCGGGTTTCTTCAATTTTTGCGCTAAAAATTTCCTCCCCAATACAGTACATCCATAAGATAGCGTCAAAGAAGGAACTAAAGGTCGTGATCGGAACAATTCTAGAAATGCGGATCCTTTCAAACGTATCATTATTGTATAGGGCAGCGATAGCATTAATGAGGTCCTTGCCGTAGTATCTTGGTGCGTTTTCACAAGGCTTACCCTCATTCGCAAATTCTCCCTGTATTTCTTCAGAGAGCTGTTTGAGCCTGGGGCATTCGAAATCCGAATCACTCCAAGTTAAATTTTCATTCCTGAATTGCTGTATTTTGCTTTCTCTGAAGAAACAACTGAAACCTATTTTCTGTGCTGTATCCCATTCTTTAGGAAGCACAATCAGGTCACAGGGGATACCCTTATGTTTGATAAAGAATACCGGAGTGTATAGAGTTAAAGCCTTATGTAAGTATTCTAAATAGCTGTTGTCTGCCGTGAACGGAAAACCTGCTAACAGGATGTCACTGAAAGAAGCGGGGACTTTAGTTTTTTCGTTAGTGATAGCGCCGATAGTGATTTCATGATGCTTTAAATAGTCCAAAAATGCCCTTAAGGATTCGAAGGATTCACTATATTTTGCAGCACATTTGAACTCTTCCTCTTTCTCATACCACCGCTTAGTGATAAAGATGTTTCTTAGATGTTCGCTCTTTTTCTTTTCGCTAATAGGCTGTAGCATCTTCATCCCAAAGCTAATCGAGTCAAATGCCAGTTTGGAGTAAATTCAGATTTATTTCATATACTAAATATCAGGCTAATTTAAATAAGTTGTGATTGGCATAACAAAAAGCCTGTTTCAACCCTATTCAATATAAAACTTCAATGGAAGATTAATTAGGATATCCCTTGGTGTCGCCACTATGCCCAGCTAAAGTCATCTTCCGTGACAGAGGGTATGCACCAAATCATCAATAACCTCTCCACGCAGAAGATGCTGTTTCATATATCAAGGTGGTTACAAAAATAAAAAAGCCGGCATTAATACCGGCTGCGCTCCCTTCCTATACCGCTCCCCGTGAAACCTTCGATCTTGATTCGAATCAAGAAATTCGCGATCATTTTGGCACCACAAAAAGCGAGTTGCGTATCCTTTTCACTGCTATGCGAAATTCAATTCCTGACGACACTATTTATCGAAAAATTTTAAATTAATAAGTTTTCCCTAGCAGCCTGTCGGACTTACTATGCGGCTCTGGCGCGAGTCTGACTCATTAGCTGCCGACCGAGAAATGGCCTAAAAAAATGACCTCGGGGCGACTTTTCTCTTGCATTTCCCTTTGGGTTTCGATATAATTTTTTT